>PLBX01000438.1 GCA_003135495.1 Acidobacteriaceae bacterium
ATCGGGGGTTCGAATCCCCCCTCTCCGCCACACAGTCTGAAGCGCAGAGAAATCCGCCTGGATTTCTCCTGAAATTGCAGGAAATGGGCGCAATTTCGCTATTCTTGCCCTCAAACCGGACCGGAGAAAGTGCACCGCTGAATGCTACAGGTGAGCTTTGCAGCGTTTTTCTCTGGAGGGCACCAGAGCAGTCCGGTTTCGAAGACTCCATCAGGCGAATGCAATGCGATCGAAAACCGATCACATGGCGAAGCAACTTGACTTTGTCAGCGCGTGAAGCGCCGCACCTCCCCGAATGCCTACAACCAGTTGGGACTTGGGACAACGCAGCTCTATAACAAACGGGTTGTCTACAATCAGAAACGGCATGGGACATTTCCGCTCGGCAATCGAATGGTCACTTTCGAGCGCCGCATGAATGTTCCAAGGCAACTCTCTCCCGAGTTTCTGCTGGTTGATCTTGTTAATGAACTGGGCGACCTTGCGGAGGATCGGGACGCCGTTCTTGCTCGCGTTCGCGAACGAGCCAAAGAGATGGACCCGAGAAAGCTTTCCCGAGCGGTTTCTCTCTATGGCAAGTATTCGACGCAAAAAAAGTTCCGGGGGATGTTGCAACATGCCGACTGAGTCTCTTCTGTGCGAGAGAAGCGATTTCGAGGCGCTTGTCGAGATCGTCGCGGCCAATCGCCCATCGCAGCGCTGAGGTCGAGATGTTATCCGCGCGTGCCTACTTGCCCTCGCGCAGAGCAAAGACCAGTACTACCAACGTGCTACCAAATACCAATCGCCCCGCTCATGTCAATCTTCTGCCTCACGTGTAGCAGCCTCAGCCCGTGACCTGAGCGCTTCATACAGCTGCGCCGGGCCGAGCAGGATTTCCCTCAGCCCGCTCCGCACTCGCTCCGATTCCAGCGCCTGTTTGCTCATTGTATTGTGTGCCGCCAGGGCATCCATGATCGCATTCAACAGCTCGTTCGATAGGTCAGGCGAGTTGGCGAATTGTTCTTTCGTGTTGTTGGCAGCCTGCTGCACCAGGATTACGGACTCCAGCAACTTCCCCTTGATGACGTTGTTGACATAGACCAGCCGATCATCCTCTGTCAGATCCCCTTCAAACAGATCATTGACCTTTGTAATGATCTCCGCGAGCCGCGCTTTTTCTTTCTCCTGCACGGAACCGCCACCGGATTCCGTTAGTGGGTTCAGTTTCGGGCTCTCGCCCTCACCCAGCGGTACATTCCGTTTGCCTTGATCCTTCAGATTGTGGTGCGTCAGAATGACTCTGGAGAGATCAATCCCTTCACGCTCGCGCCCGAACTCCAGCAACGGCAACAACCGCTTATAGAAAATGAAACGCTTTTCGATTGCCGTGTTGCCATAATCGAAAATCTGCGAGAGAAAAGCATACATGCGTTGGAATACAGACATGTCATGCTTGAAGAGCACGAGCGCATTCAGCTCGTTCTTAGCGTCCTCGGCAGTCTTTGCATCATTCCTCGCCACGGCAATCTTCAAACGCTCTTGGGCAGACTTGTAACGCTGCAGCAGTCGCGATATGACGGGCTCTAGAGCCGCAGCCAGATCGCTTTGTTTGGACTTCGGGTTGAACTCCACTTCAACGATACGGTTGACCTCAAATTCATCGTAGAAGCCCAACGCGTCCAGCTTCATTCGTAGATCGAAGACGAGGTGGGGATCGGTAACATTCGCCAGCTCTGCTGTGTCGTAGTAGGTTTT
Organism: Acidobacteriaceae bacterium; assembly: GCA_003135495.1. Classification (GTDB taxonomy): domain Bacteria; phylum Acidobacteriota; class Terriglobia; order Terriglobales; family Acidobacteriaceae; genus Acidiflorens. Next base: position 1,738 of record PLBX01000438.1, read on the forward strand.
GAACGCGGTCAGTATTTCTTCAGAATCATTCACAAAATCCACCACATACGTGGTGTCTTTACCATCGTGCGCCCGATTCAGCCGCGAAAGCGTTTGTACGGCCGTAATCCCCGCCAGCCGTTTATCGACATACATCCCGCAGAGCAACGGTTGGTCAAATCCCGTCTGAAACTTGTTCGCGACTAGCAAAATTTGGTACTCATCCGTGTTGAACGCTTCACGCATGTCGCGCCCCCGAAGGTTCGGGTTAAGAACTCTGCTGGTTTCGGAGAAGGAATCGGGGCCAGATTGCGCGTCACTTATTTCACCGGAAAAGGCCACCAGCGTCGCAATCTTATAGCCCTGATCCTTTATGTATTTATCAATGGCAAACTGCCAGCGCACGGCCTCCAGCCGACTGGCGACCACAACCATAGCCTTGCCTCTGCCGCTCAGCAGCGGTGACACATTCTCCCGGAAATGTTCCACAACTACCTGAACTTTCTGAGAGATGTTGTAAGGGTGCAGCCGGACCCAGCGCATGATCCCCTTCAATGCTTCGCTGCGCTCCACTTCCTTATCGTCCAGCTCTTTGCCGTTATGCGCAAGTTTGAATGCCAATTTGTAGGGCGTGTAGTTCCTTAAAACATCGAGGATGAAGCCTTCTTCGATTGCCTGACGCATTGAATAGACATGAAACGGCGCAGGCAAGTTGCTGGCGCTCGCTGGCAGGGAAGGATCGGGCCTCCGCCCAAACAGCTCGATTGTCTTTGCCTTCGGCGTAGCCGTGAAAGCGACATACGTGATGCCCTTTTCCGCTGCTCGCAGGGACATCTGGGCTGCCAACAAATCCTCGGTACTGACCTCGCCGCCGTCTGCCAAATCCCGCAATTCTTCTGGCGACAATACAGCCTTCAGCTTCGCCGCTGCCTCACCAGTTTGCGACGAATGCGCTTCATCGGCGATCACCGCGAAGCGTTTNNACCATCGCCTTGGCCTGCCCGTTGAGCAGCGGGGCGACATATTCGCGGAAGTGCTCCACCACGATCTGCACTTTCTGCGCGATGTTGTAGGGGTGCAGCCGTACCCAGCCCATGATCCGCTTCATCGCCGTGCTGCGTTCGACTTCCTTTTCGTCAACCTCTTTGCCTTCGTGGGCCAGCTTGAAGGCCACGCTGTAGGGCGTGTAGTTCCGCAACACGTCGAGGATGAACTTCTCCTCAATGGCCTGGCGCATCGAATACACGTGGAACGGGATGGGCACATTGTCGTTCGCGGGCTTGCGCGAGGGATCGGGGCGCGTGCCGAAGATTTCCATCGTCTTGTTCTTCGGCGTCGCGGTGAATGCGACGAACGTGATGCCGCGATCGTCGGCTCGCGCCGCCATCTGCGCCACGAGGATGTCTTCCGTGCTGACTTCGCCGCCGTCGTTCAGCTCCGCAAACTCCTGGGGAGACAGCACCGCCTTCAAGTTCGCCGCCGCCTCGCCAGTCTGTGAGCTGTGCGCCTCGTCGGCGATCACCGCGAAGCGTTTGCCCTGCGCGGCTGCCAGCTTGCGCACGGCTTCCAAGGCGAAGGGGAAGGTCTGAATCGTGCAGACCACGATCTTCTTGCCACCGGCCAGAGCTTCCGCCAGCTCCCCGCTCTTGCTTGCGCTCTCGCCCTTGATCGTGACCACAACTCCGGTCGTGCGCCCAAAGTCGAAGACAGCGTCCTGTAGCTGAGAATCCAGCACCTTGCGATCCGAGATAACCAGCACGGTATCGAACAGCTTTTCATGTTGCAGGTTATGCAAATCGGCCAGGAAATGCGCCGACCAGGCAATGGAATTGGTCTTGCCAGACCCCGCCGAATGCTGGATCAGGTATTTGCCCCCTGCCCCTTCGGCCAGCACTGCCGCCTGTAGCTTGCGCGTCGCATCAAGTTGGTGAAAGCGCGGGAAGATGATCTTGGTAATCTGTTTCTTCTTGTCCTTCTGCGCCACGATGTAGCGACCGAGGATCTCCAGCCAGCTATCCCTTGCCCAGACTTCTTCCCAAAGATACGCAGTGCGGTGACCGCCCTTCTCGTTCGCGGGATTGCCAGCCGCCCCTTCGTCGCCGCGATTGAATGGAAGGAACTTCGTCACCCCGCCGTTCAACTGCGTCGTCATCATCACCGCCATGTTGCTGACGGCAAAATGCACTAGCGCCCCGTTCGGAAAACTTAGCAGTGGTTCAGCAGCGCTCTGCCCCTTCGGACGCGGATTACGGTCGAAGCGGTATTGATCCACCGCGTCATCCACGCACTGTGTAAAGTCGCTTTTGAGCTCGCAGGTAGCTACCGGCAGGCCGTTGAGGAACAAGACCAGGTCAATGGCGTTCTCGTTGTGGAGGGAATAACGCACTTGCCGCACCACACGCAGCCGGTTAGCTCCGTACTTTGCCAGGATTTCGGGATTCATCGCCAACGCAGGTTTAAATTGCGCCATCGCTAGCGGCTGGCGCAGGCCGAGAAGCTCAACACCGTGTCGCAGCACATCGAGGGTGCCCCGCTGATTTAAAGCATCGCGTAGCCTGCCGACCAAGACCTCTGCTGCTTGCGGCCCGTGGTTCTTGCTTAGAGTTTCCCAGGCCTTCGCCTGCGTCGCATGCAACCAACTGATCACATCCGCCGGAAACACTGCCTGCGCGCGGCTGTAGCTCGCGGCGTCGCCCGGCGAAAAGAGCCAGCCATTCGCACCAAGGTATTCGCAAATCTCATCTTCGAGATTGATCTCTTTGTGCAGATCGCTCATTCGGCAGCTTCCTCTTCTGTGTGGACTCCAGTCAATCCGCGCACGTCGATCTTACCGGTGACAGCGGCGGAGATTAACGCCGTACAGCGCTCTTGAAGAAGCGCGATAGCAGACTGCGCTTCGGCGGTGAGAGCATCGAGCTTGGCGGTTTCACGGTCGAGAAATGCCGCGATCATGGACTGTTCGCCCAGAGGCGGAACCGGGACTGGGACGCGAGACAATATTGTGGTATTCAAGTTATCCATCGTCGAACCGACGGACTCCAGCTTCAGAAGATCACATACATAAAGGGTTCCCAAGTAAGTCGACACGAACTCTACCACCATGGATCTATTCAGACGCACATTCAGGCTGCCTGTGCCGCACAGCCATCCAGCCTCCTTGCCAGAAACTTTGGCACAACGCCCCATTTCACCTCGCCGAGCAAAAACAATGTCTCCCACTTCTAGTTTGTGTTGGCTTAAGCGTTCAACAACATCGTGCCCAACAGTGCATGACCAATTTGGAATGATTCGACCATCTTGAATATTAGACGGATTAATCACTGGCGTTCCATCTTCAACGTAGTCTTCTGAATGGAGTTGGCTGCCGAAAGGACCTGTCTGAATTACGTCTGACACACTGCCTAGGCGCTTTATGCTCCAATGCTGCGGCACATCGCCAAACCATTCGATGCCGGATTCCTTCATCGGTACGCTTGGGTTGAGCCCTTTCGTGACGACACGAGTGACTACCGACTGGCGCTTTTCTTTTAGCAAACCTATAAGTCTCTGCTGCTCGGCAATGAGCGCAGCGACCTTTGCCGTTTCATGATCAAGGAAGGTAACAATCTTCGATTGCTCCGCAGTGGTGGGTAACGCCACTGCGAGATTCTCAATTACACCCATCCCAATATTTTGCTGCGTACCGAAACTCCAATTCAGTGTTACTGCATTTTGAAAATTCTTGGATCTCATGAAATTTAGAACGAAACGAGGCATCGCCTGCGCGCGGCATCGGATAGCAGCCAACGGCGACCAGATATTGAATTCCACGTCTGTATCTACAATCGCGGTAACACCCGTAGTTGCGCCAGACTTCACCATATAAATATCGCCCCTCTGGGGTCGATATTTCTGCGAGAATCGTAGGTGATCTTCTTCGCTGATGAACGCCCGGATCTTAGAGAAATCAATCACACCAGTCGCGACCGCCTCGGCTGAAACAAACGGAACACCATCCTCTAAGAACGTGGGGGTTTCGTGCGGCCCGTCTGTGATGGGATTCGACACAATGTGCTTTAGAGTAATAACAGTCCAATGCTGCGGTACCTCGCCCAACCATTCCACGCCACTGTGTTTATAGCTTCCGTAACGCGGAAAAGTCATCCGGCGATCCCTTCGATCATGGCTGAGATGCGGTCGGTGCATTCCTTCAAATCAGCGTCAATTGCCGCGAGATCGCGGGGAGGGTCAAAAACATAGAATTGTCGATTGAATGGGATTTCATAGCCGACCTTGGTTTTCTCGTGATCGATCCATGCGTCCACTGCATGAGGCAGCACTTCTCGCTTGAAATAGGCTTCAACTTCTTCCGTTAGAGGTACATTTTCGGTATCGCGCAGGTTCGCGTCCGCCTGCGGTTTTCCCTTCTGCTTGCCCTTCTCGCCGAGGATGACTTTTCCCTTGCCATCTCGCAGCGGCCTTTCCACCGTGATGGCCCGGTATCCGAAGTCGGCGTTCTTAAAGATGCGCGAAATCCGTTTCTTACCGTCATTAGCTTCGATAAACTGCCCGAAGAGTCGTGTGATCTCCGCGATATGTTCGTCCGCTAGTTCCTTGCGCTTGCTGCCAAGGCTTTTTCGCATCTTCTGCCAAAAGCCGCTCGCGTCAATAAGCTGGACCTTACCCCCGCGATGCTTCGGCTTGCGGTTACTCAATATCCAGACGTATGTCGAGATACCCGTGTTGTAGAACATGTCCGTGGGCAAGCCAATGATCGCCTCCACAAGATCGTTCTCCAGCACGTACCGCCGAATTTCGCTTTCGCCTGAACCCGCGCCACCGCTGAATAGTGGCGAGCCATTTAGGACAATCCCGAAGCGGCTGCCCCCCTCCGTTGCTGGACGCATCTTGCTTAGAAGATGGAGCATGAAAAGCAGTGAACCGTCTGACACACGAGGCAGGCCTGGCCCGAAACGCCCGTTAAAGCCCTGGGTTTCATGTTCTTTGCGAATTTCCTTCTCGACTTTCTTCCATTCCACGCCGAACGGCGGATTGGACAGCATATAGTCGAATTTCTTGTGCGGGTGGCCGTCTTCGGAAAACGTATTGCCAAACACAATATTGGCCACATCTTGCCCCTTGATGAGCATGTCGGCCTTGCAGATCGCATAGGATTCGGGGTTGAGTTCCTGGCCAAACATCGTCAATCGCGCTTGAGGATTGTGCTCGGCTAGATATTCCCCCGCCACCGACAGCATCCCGCCGGTGCCCGCTGTCGGGTCGTAGATGGTGCGCACGACACCGGGCTTCGCCAGGACGTCATCATCTTCGATAAACAGCAGATTGACCATCAGACGGATGACTTCGCGCGGCGTGAAATGCTCCCCTGCCGTCTCATTCGAGATTTCAGCAAACTTCCGGATCAACTCTTCAAAGACGAGACCCATTTGGCTGTTGCTGACCTTGTCGGGGTGCAGATCGACTTGGGCAAAGCGCTCCGTAACCAGATAAAGCAGTCCAGCCTTCGCAAGACGGTCAATCTGAGCGTAAAACTCAAAGCGTTCGAAGATGTCGCGCACCGCTGGAGAGAACGCCTGGATGTAGGCGAAAAGGTTTTCACGAATGTGATCCTGATCGCCCATCAGCTTCTTCATATCCAGAGGCGACGTGTTGTAAAAACTCTGTTTGGCCTTACGGAGCAGGAACGGCTCTGCATTCAGTCCTTGCTTTTTTCTGGCGACCTGTTCGGCCAATACCGCAGCCTTCGTTGGTTCTAGCACGCAGTCCAGACGCCGCAACACGGTGAACGGCAAGATCACCTTGCCATATTCGGATTGCTTGTAATCGCCGCGCAAAAGGTCGGCGACTGACCATATAAACGAAGAAAGAGACTGTTGGTTCATCGGTTAATTTCCTGTTCAAGCGCTTTCAGCGTTTCCATGATCCAGTCGAATTTAGGTGCATCCCCGAATATCATGACAGCCATATTTCGGTAGTCCCGTTCCAATGCCGCAACCCGGTTCTCAACCGGCTCAAGCCGGAAGCTTCCGGGACGCGCGAGATCGTAGCGAGCCCACGCGGAAGGATAGAACGTCTCCTTATGTCTCACAACTTGAGTTAGCAGATCCCGGTCGGCCAGAGCGTCTGCTCGTATCGGCCCTTGGGCTAGCATGGCAACGTCATAGTAGTGACGCGAATAGCGGTCGAGGATTGGTTTCTCCGGTGGGCGGTAGTATTCCGCATGAAGAATTGTTGCCTTCTCCCAAAAGGTCCGCTTCGCGAGCAGCGCGACCACCGCAACGTCTTCATCGACAACAACATTCGGGAATTCTTCGGCAGCGAATGAACGGATCGTAAAGCGATCATGCGGAACAAATTCCGCGTGCGTTCCCAACTCAAGCACGACCTGGGGAGAAACGTAATCAAGATTCTTCGTGATTGCAGTTGGATAACGAAACTGAACCACGTTCGGATCCTGCTCACTAACGTGAAGACTCCATGCGTCCGTCGCTCCGAGAANNTCCGCAACGTGCTTTGAGCACATCAAGAAATTCACTCCCGATATACCGCCGGCATTCCGCCATCATCTCGTCAAGGATGCCTGCCCGCTTCGTCTTTGAGATATCCTGGCGCCGCGGGTCACGTTCTCCTTTGAAGCCTAACGCCTCGTAGTCCACGGCGAGGTCTATAGCTCACTTCATCAGTTCAATTGCACCTTTCCACTCATCTTGACTGCAGACCAAGTCGTGTTCCCAACTTCCGCTCCGACCATGGCTCGATTCCCAATAACCTTCGCGGTGGTAAAACACTGTTACTCGTGCATCGAGATTGGCTACTTCATATTGTGCCGGTAGTGTGGCTGAGCGGTAGGTGTAGCAAACCTTGGTGTGGTTATGCTTTGTGCTGGCAACGTATTTAGCTGATGCCAAGTGATACCCAGTCGGGGCATCAGCTTGTCCACCGGCCACCAGTCCACTGGCAACTTGCGGTGTGACCTTTTGTACTTGTCCGAACCCTGAAGTCAACAGAACAACACGGAATGCGAGGGCGATGCTCTTCATCTTGATTCTCCTCTCAATTCCTACCACGGAACTTGGGAGACGGAAGTTGGAAACGGAATCTTATGCTTGAACTTCAGGAACCTTTTCTACGACATTCTTCTTGACAGCCTTTTACACGGATTTCTTGGATCTCTTCTGCCTTGCTTTCAATTCTTGTTCCACTTCGCAACCTTGGCCTTGTGGGCCCTCTTCCACTTGCGGTTGTACTCGTTGCGGGCTAGCCGCTCTTGTTCCTCGGTCATCAGTTTCTTCTGGTTGGTTTTCACAGTTTCACCTCACTCAGGCCCCACTCCATGACCTCAATCACGGAACCAGATTGGGTTCCATACTGATCGTCAAGAGCAACTTTGTAGGAATACATCCAAGGCACCATGTTGAAAATGGCTTCGAGAATGGTGCCTTGTCCGTGAGATGACGAAACTTCTTGGCCGTCTCTGTACTTGGCAATTGGCGCTAGGCGGGACTGTTTGAGTTCTAGGGCTTGGGCTCTTGCTTCCAGGTAGGTTGTCATTCCTTAATAATGTCGGGAAAACTGGTTTCGAGATCCCCTCTAAGGCAACATTTCGACTGGTGACTGTTGGCTCACGGACTGGCTCACGATAACCGACTGATAGGGTCGAATGGGGTCAAATCAGGCTTGCCCTGGGCGGGTACAACTCCTTGGTTCCAAACCGGGTCAGTGGTTCGTCTACAATTGCTAAACCGTTATACGGGCTAACACCTGTATCGAGGGTTCGAATCGAATCCCTCCCTCTCCGCCATACAGTCTGGAGTGCAGAGAAATCCGGCTGGATTGCTCTAGAAATTGCAGGAAATGGGCGCAATTTCGCTACTTTCGCTCTAAAACCGGACCGGAGAAAGCGCACTGCTCAATGCTGAAGGTAAGCTTTGGATGCTTTTTCTCTGGAGGGCCCGGGAGCAGTCCGGTTTCGACAACTGCCACCGGCGAATGCAATGCGATCAGAAATCGAATGGGTGCCGAAGCCGACTTGACTTTCGATCGTCCAAATTCAACACCACGAGAACCTTTTCATCTGCGTTTTTCATTTCGCTCAGCGCAGTATTCAAACGACAGATTGCACATGATAAAAACCGACTTGCGATCGGATTCTATTCGGCGCGCATTTGCACAGTTCCGGCAGAGCCCCGGATCGGTAACGCGTTGCTTTTCGTCGTTTCCAACTAGCATTCTCAATCCGGCTCTTTTACCGCCAGCAAGCATCCACCCCATCCCACTCCATTAGCGCGTCCGGAAGGGTGGTTCATAATGTTTAATAATAATAATGATTGTTCACAACGGGGTGAGCGGGAATAGCCTACACCAAGCTCGCCTGTTGTAGCTTCAAAGGAGATTCATGATCAGGATCGCAAAGACTTCTCTCGTAATGCTCGCCGCTTTCGTCGCGGCGTTCCATGTTGCTGCTCAAAGCCAGGAAGCTTCGCCTGTCAATCCTCTCATTGACACGGTGACCTCGCAACTGCGGTCGCTAACGCGTGTTTCAGCCGATGAGTGGCGCTACCACGTGGGCGACATTCCGCACGGTGAGGCTGTCGAACTCGATGACAGCGGTTGGACCGTCGTCAAGAATAAAAGCCAGGCTCCCGAAGACGCCGTTTGGTATCGCAGATGGATAGTCGTCCCGCCCACGCTCAACGGATACGATCTTACGGGCACGAAGCTGTGGTTTCGATTAGTCGCCTACGCTAATGGACCGGTTCCTGAAATCGTTTATTTCAACGGACGGCGCGTAGCGATGGGCGAAGACTTGGAGCCGATTATTCTGCTCGATCCGGTTAAGCCACGAGACAAGGTTCTGGTCGCAGTCAAGCTTCTGCAAACCGTGGACAAAAAGCACTTCGAGGAGGCCTCAGTGCGCGTGGAGTTTGCCAACTCTCGGCCGAGCCCGCTGGATCTATTGCAGGAAATTGAGACTTCGATCGCGCTCCTGCCGTCGCTGGGAGACAAATCGCAAGTCGTTGCAGATCGCGTGACAGAAGCTGCAAGGCAGGTGGATCTCCATGCGCTTGCCGATGCAAAGCAGCAGAGTTTTGATGCATTGCTCGAAAAAACCCATTCATTATTGTTACAGGTGAAACCCGACCTGCAGGCAACGTCGGTGCGACTAACTGGCAATGCCCACATTGACGCCGCATGGCTCTGGCCATGGACGGAAACCGTCGATGTTGTCCGGCACACCTTCAGCACCGCGCTACAACTCATGCATGAGTATCCCGATTACACGTACACACAATCCGCGGCTGCCTATAACCAATGGATGGAAGAAAAATATCCTTCTGTGCATCGGCAGATTATGGAGCGGGCAAAAGAAGGACGATGGGAAATGGTCGGCGGTATGTGGGTGGAACCCGACTTGAACATGCCAGACGGCGAATCGCTGGTCCGTCAGTTGCTCATCGGTAAACACTACTTTAAAGAAAAATTCGGCGTCGATGTTCGCATCGGATGGAATCCAGATTCATTCGGATATAACTGGCAGCTGCCGCAGATCTACAAGAAATCAGGGATCGATTATTTTGTCACGCAAAAGATGGCATGGAACGACACTAACAAGTTACCGCTCAAACTCTTCTGGTGGCAGGCGCCCGATGGAAGCCGCGTGCTCACTTATTTTCCGCACGATTACGTCAACGAGATTGAGCCCGCCCGAATCGCCAGCGATGTAGCCGTTGCTCGCCAGCGGCCTGCACGGGACCCAAGCAGACCGGGTCGCGCCAGAGATGAAATTCGGCACCGCGCAGAACTTTTTCTCCGAGATTGAAAAGAAAATTGATACTCAAAATGCTCCCACCTGGGATTACAAGGTGATGGCCAACTATGAAGCGCATTTGCCCATCCCGCCCCAAGGCAAACTCAGTCTCCCGGTGTGGAACGACGAGTTGTATTTTGAATATTGCCGCGGCGTCATGACGACGCAGGCCAATCACAAACGCAACATGCGTGACAGTGAAGAACAGCTGCTGAATGCCGAAAAGTATTCGTCCCTCGCATGGCTTTCCGGAATGCAGTATCCGCAGGTTCGGCTTACCGAAGCGTGGCAGAAGGCTTTGTTCAATCAGTTCCACGATCTGGCTGCGGGCTCCGGCATCGGTGCGATTTATAAAGACTCGCAGCGTGACTACGATGTGATTCGGTGGACTACGGAAGAAGCGTCGACCGGCGCATTGCGCCTCATTTCATCTCGGGTGAAAACTGGGAATACCTCGACGGCAGTGCCCGTGATGGTGGTTAACCCTTTGGCATGGTCGCGAACGGATCTGGCAACTTTCGATGTCCAATTGCCAACCGCCCCGAAGGCTGGCATTTCGGTCATCGATGCTCGAGGCAAGGCACTCCCGTTCCAGCAAACCTCAAATGACCCCTCCACGCACACTTATACGTTGCTGGTGAAAGTCGAAGCCATTCCGTCTCTCGGATACGAAGTGCTGCACGTTGGGTCCGCCGGTAAATCTGTTCCGACCGACTTAACTGCCAGTGGATTGACTCTTGAGAATTCAAAGCTCCGAGTGAAAATCGATCCCAAGACCGGCTGCATCAATAGCATTTACCACAAGGCCGCAAAATTCGAGTCGATTGCCAGCGGAGGCTGCGGCAATCAGCTCCAGGCCTTTAAGGACACTCCCAAAGAATATGACGCCTGGAACATCGACGCCGATTTCGACAAGCAGGTTACGGTGTTGGACAATGCAGACTCGGTTGAACTGGTCGAAAAAGGTCCCGTGCGGGCCACGATCAGGATTACGCGCAGCTGGCAAAGCTCCAAGTTTGTTCAAGACGTGAGCCTATATGCGGGCCTTGATCGCGTCGACGTTGCCAACAAGTTCGATTGGCACGAGACCCATGTGCTCTTGAAAGCGGCGTTTCCGCTGGCGGCGTCAAGTCCGCAAGCGACCTACGAAATTCCCTACGGTTCGATTGAGCGCCCGACCACGCGGAACAATAGTTGGGAAGCAGCGAAATTCGAGGTTCCTGCGCTACGCTGGGCTGACTTGGGCGACGGCGATCACGGATTCAGCCTGATCAACGAATCGAAATATGGATACGACGCCAAGGGCAATGTACTTCGACTGTCGCTCTTGCGCTCTCCAACTTGGCCCGATCCCGAAGCCGATCGTGGCCATCACGAGTTCAGCTATTCTCTCTATCCGCATTCCGGCGACTGGAAGCAGGCCCTTACCGTCCGTCGCGGCTACGAATTCAACTACCCTCTACACGCCTTCCAAGTCGAGGCACATGAGGGCGACCTCCCTCCGCAACATTCTTTCGTCGGCATAACCGGAGAAAACGTTGTGCTCACCGCCCTGAAGAAAGGGGAAGCTAAAGCAGAAGACAAAGCGGAAGATGGCGACGCGTTGCTTTTTCGGTTCTATGAATGGGCCGGTAAAGCCGGAAATGTGCGCATACGCCTGCCCGAGGGAGCGAAAAGTGCATCGCTGACGAATTTAATGGAGACCCCGGAGGGTACACCACTTTCTGTGGCCAATAACCAGGTTACGGTTCCGGTGCATCCGTATGAAATCGTCTCCGTGCGCGTTGACTTCGCCCGGAATCATGCGCCCCGGCCATGATTTCTTAATCGACACTAACTCACCCAATGGAGCGACGGGCGTCC
>PLBX01000442.1 GCA_003135495.1 Acidobacteriaceae bacterium
TCACGAAAACAATCATGTACTGACCGCACTTCGCGCGGCGGTTGTGAAATCTCTATTGCGGATTCACATCAGGCGTTACAATGGCGCACCAGTCATCTCATCTTTACGGGATAACGTCCTCAATATGCAGACCAAGATTTCCGTTGCCATGCGCGCCCGCCTGTTTCGCGCAGCCCGCAAAGCAATGAAAAACGCTTACGTGCCATTCTCACAATTCAGAGTGGGCGCCGCCATTCTAACTTCAAGGGGCAAAATATTTTTGGGATGCAATGTCGAGAATTCTTCCTACGGCATGACCAACTGCGCCGAACGCACGGCGATCTTTTCAGCGGTTGCCAAAGATGGTCCCGATCTCGAAATCCTCGCAGTAGCAGTGGTCAACGATCACGGAGTTCCGTGCTCGCCCTGTGGCGCCTGTCGCCAGGTGATTTATGAATTCGGCCCCCGCGCCGTGATCTTTTATGAGGGAAAAAACGGGCCGAAACAAAGCCCTATCACCGACCTTTTGCCGGAGGGATTTCGACTCCAGTGAACCAGCCTCCTCCCTCGGAATTTCGTGTCATCGATCTCATTCGCAAAAAGCGCGACGGCGCCGCATTGTCCACCGCTGAAATCGGATACCTGGTCAACGGTTGCACTTCAGGCGACATTCCTGATTATCAGATGGCGGCATGGCTGATGGCCGTGGTCCTGCGTGGAATGACGCGCGAAGAAACTGCGGCCCTCACCCATGCCATGCTGCATTCAGGCGAAGTTTTAGACCTGAGTTTTCTGCCCGCAAAAAAGGTGGATAAACATTCAACCGGCGGAGTCGGCGATAAAACTTCTCTCGTGCTCGCCCCGCTGGTCGCCGCCGGCGGCCTCTACGTCCCCATGATCAGCGGACGCGGACTGGGGCACACCGGCGGCACGCTCGACAAATTAGAATCCATTCCTGGATTTCGCGTCGGCTTGTCGGTGTCCGAATTTCACCGTGTGCTCAAAGCCTGCGGATGCTCCATGATTGGCCAGACCGACAAAATTGCTCCCGCAGATCGTAAGCTGTACGCCTTGCGCGATGTGACCGGAACAGTTGAGAGTCCATATTTAATCTGCGCCTCCATAATGAGCAAAAAATTGGCGGAAGGAACTGACGCGCTTGTTCTCGACGTAAAGACGGGCTCCGGCGCCTTCATGAAGAAAGAAGAAGATGCCGTCTTCCTCGCCGAACTCATGGTCGAAACCGGCGAGCGCATGGGCAAGCAGATGGTCGCGCTTATTACTGACATGAACCAACCCCTCGGCCGCATGGTTGGCAACGCGCTGGAGGTGCAGGAATGCATCGAGGTGCTGCATGGTGGCGGCCCCGCTGATCTGCGCAATCTGTGCCTGGACTTGGCGGCGTGGATGTTTTATTTGGGCGGCGCAGTCAAGTCCGTNNATGGTCGAATTGCAGGGAGGCGATGTCAGCGTCATTGACAATCCAACGCAGCTTCCTTCGGCCGACCACCATGTTAGTGTGCCGAGCCCGGCCAGCGGATTCGTGACTGCCATTGCATGCGAACAAGTGGGCACGGCTTGCGTGATTCTAGGTGGAGGCCGCGAACGAAAAGAAGACTCCGTCGATCCTGCGGTTGGCATCGTGGTGCATAAAAAAATCGGCGATAAGGTTTCCGTCGGAGAGGCGCTCTGTACCATACAGTGCCACTCCGACGCGCAAGCCGCGCGCGCGAAAACTTTGCTCATTGAAAGTTACGAGATCTCTCCTGCCGCCGCTGCATATAACCTAAATCTGATTCATCGCGTGATTCATAAAGGAGCGCGTTAACTTAAGAGAGTGGTAATTGTTTCGGCGGCGGATTTACCAAGGGGATAAAAATGGGACGTTTCACCGGCATTCTCGGCCTCATCACCATGTTGGGATTGGCCTACGCGTTCTCCACCAACCGCCGGGCGATTAACAAGAAGACAGTTGCCTGGGGCTTAGGGCTGCAAGTTGTGTTCGCCATTTTTGTTTTGAAAATCGAGATTGGCAGGGTGCTCTTCCAAAAAGCTGGAGACATCGTAAACCGCCTGCTCAGCTATGCATTTGTGGGATCGAAATTTGTTTTCGGCGAACTCGGCGCACAAGGCTCGTCAATGGGCTTCGTTTTTGCCTTTCAGGTGCTGCCAACGGTTATTTTTATCGCCGCATTTTTCGCCGTGCTCTACCACTACGGCGTCATGCAGTTCATCATCAAGATCGCAGCCAAGGTCATGACCCGCTTTATGGGTGCGAGCGGCGCGGAATCTCTCAACGTGGCGGCGAGCATTTTTATGGGTCAGACGGAAGCGCCGCTAACCATCCGCCCATTTCTCCCCGATCTCACGCGATCCGAATTGATGACGGTTATGACCAGCGGAATGGCGCACGTCTCCGGCGGCATCATGGCCGCATACATTGCATTCGGCATAGAACCGAAACATCTTTTGAGCGCGGTCATCATGACCGCTCCCGGCACCATTTTGATGTCAAAAATGCTCGTGCCTGAGACCGAAGTTCCGAAGACCGCCGGCCGCGTGATAATGAGCGAAGAAGAAGTAGGTGCGGAGAAGAGTGAAAATCTGCTGGGCGCGATCGCGCGCGGAACCACCGACGGCCTGGGCCTCGCGCTGAATATCGCCGCCATGCTGATCTCGTTCCTGGCGCTGATTGCTCTCGCCAACGGCATTCTCGGCGGCATTCATAACAGGATTGGCATACTGTGGTTTCCGTCAAGCCTGCAACAGATATTCGGCGTATTGTTTGCCCCGGTCGCATGGGTTATAGGAGTTCCATGGCACGACTGCAGTGCCATCGGCAATCTTCTCGGCACGCGCATGGTGCTGAACGAGCTTGTGGCTTTCTCGATGCTTGGACCGCAGCGAGCCATGCTTGACCCGCGCTCATTCACGATTGCAACCTTCGCGCTCTGTGGATTCGCCAATTTAAGTTCGATTGGAATTCAATTGGGCGGCATCGGCGCGCTCGCTCCGAACAAGAGAAGTGAACTGGCGCGCTTGGGAATTCGCGCCATGCTCGCTGGAACGATGGCTAATCTGATGTCGGCGTCAATTGCGGGCATGCTGCTTTGAAACCGTGTAATGAAGCGACGGGCGTCTCGCCCGGCTCTCCATCATCATCACCCAGTTGGGTGCGCCACTTCTCGCGTTTGAGAAGTGGCCCGCTCACCTCGGCGCCGCGAAACTAAGGTCTTCTGATTTACGGCGGGCATCACATCGCTTTAGCCTACCGAATCCCCAAGCCGCTCCAGAATCTCCTCCGTAGTAACCAAACTTGCTCCCAAGCTCCTGAGTTGTTGGATGGTCTTCTCGCCTGCCTCCGGCGCCAAAGTTTCAATCGCATCGCGCACCACTGCAACTCGCCGCTTTCGCTGCAGCAAACCCTTAACCGCGCAGCTGACGCAGTATTCGGTCACAACCCCAAACACCACAAACTCTGCCTCGCTTCCCAACCGCTCAACCAACACGTCTGCATTACGAGTCTCAAAAACGTCGAGCGTCTGCTTCTCAAGAATGATCTGCTGATGCTTTAGAAAGTCAACCGGCAAAGTCGCGCCGTCCTTGTTCTCGACGCGAACAAAATCATCGGTCAAAGCCTCCGGCACCAACTCCGCACCAGGCGTGCCTTTCAGGCAATGAGGAGGGAACTGCTTGAACTCAGGATCATCCGGCGGATGAAAGCAACCATGCGAAACTAGAAACACGTCCCCGCGCCGCGCTGCGTCCGTAAGCTTGCGGATGTTGGGTAGAAGTTTCTCCGCTCCCGGCACGTAGAGCTTGCCGCCCGGCAGCATAAAATCGGCCTGCACATCTACTTCCCAAAATATAAAATTGCGAGATTGCATTCCATTCTCCAGAATTCAAATCGCCCAAAATTCTAATCGATTGCGCGGGCCACATTCATTTGTATACTAGCGGCCATCGAGTTCGCAGCAAATCCGCAGCGCTAAGGGAATTATGTCTCAAGACGAACCTTCTAAATCTGCACGCCAAGCGAAGCTGGTCATTCGCAATATTGGTCTCCTGCTCAGCGGAGATCTCGCGAATCCCATCCTCGACGCCGACACCATTGTCGTGACCGACGGACGTATCACCACTGTCGGCAAACTGAAAGATGTTGATACCTCCGGGGCAACGATCACCGTCGATGCTAAAGGCACGGCGGTTTCGCCCGGCCTGATCGACAGCCATGTTCACCCCGTGTGCGGTGATTGGACACCGCGGCAGAATCAACTCGGCTGGATCGACAGTTACATGCACGGCGGGGTGACGACAATGGTCTCGGCCGGCGAGGTGCATACGCCTGGCCGCCCCAAAGATATTGTCGGTCTCAAGGCCATGGCTATTTTCGCCCAGCGCGCCTTTCACGCCTTCCGTCCTGGAGGAGTA
This sequence comes from Acidobacteriaceae bacterium, assembly GCA_003135495.1. GTDB lineage: Bacteria > Acidobacteriota > Terriglobia > Terriglobales > Acidobacteriaceae > Acidiflorens. Next base: position 4,411 of record PLBX01000442.1, read on the forward strand.
AAAATTCATGCCGGCGCTCCTGTCATCGAGCACGGAATGGTCGAAGATGATTTCAAAGAATTGGCCGCAGCGGGCGTCAAGATTCTCGGCGAAGTAGGACTCGGCAGCGTTAAAGACGGCAAGACAGCGCGGCAGATGGTAGCGTGGGCCCGCAAATACGGCATCCAGAGCACGATTCACACCGGAGGCCCATCTATCCCCGGCTCTAGCTTGATCGATAAAGATATGGTGCTTGAGACCGACGCCGATGTTATCGGCCACGTCAATGGCGGCCACACGGCGCTTCCCGACGACCAGATCACGGCGCTGTGCGAGCATTCTTCGCGAGCTTTAGAAATTGTGCACAACGGAAACGAGCGCGCCGGTCTGTTGGCTCTTCGCACCGCCATGGAGTTGAAACAATTGAAGCGCGTGATTCTCGGTACCGATTCGCCCGCTGGATCAGGGGTTCAGCCGCTCGGCATTCTACGCATGATCGCGCTGCTCTCATCGCTCGGAGATATTCCCGCAGAACTTGCCATTTGCCTGGCTACCGGTAACACGGCCAAATTGCGCCAACTCGATTGTGGACTGATTGCGACGGGCCGCGAAGCGTCATTTGTTCTGATGGACAAAGCCCAG
>PLBX01000302.1 GCA_003135495.1 Acidobacteriaceae bacterium
TTCGAACCGTCACCGAAGTATCCCGGATTGTAGTTGTTGAGCAGGTAATAGTGCGCTGGTTCACAGCGCGGATCAATGAGTGTTGGCAACTGGCTGAGATAGCTCAGGACGGAAAAAGCGCCGGGCGCATCGGAGTCGGAGCAGTTCGTGTAAGAGCCGCCGCCATAAACCGCGCTGCCGTAGCCGCCGCCGCCATAGCCGTCTTCCGTGTACCAATTGTTGGTGCCCGGTTGAGCGTTGGGGTTCTCGATTTCATCGACAACGCCTGCGTCCGGAGTTCCCGCCCAAACCAGTTGGTTGTGAGGCGGCACTGCCGGATGTCCGTTGCCATCGCTGAAGTAGATGGCGTCGCCGGTACCGAGCATGATGTGATTGGCGCCGGTTCCACCCGTGACCGCCTGATGGAAGTTGTCGCTCATCGAGTAGTTGTCAGCCAGATACTTCAAGTAAGGCGCGTCACCCTGGGAGACGTTGTAGAAACCCATGGAGGTCGAACCTTCCCCGGTTGTCGTTGCGGTGGTGGAATACTCGGTGCTGAAGTTGGCAGGCTGCGCCAGCCCATTGCTACCAGCGCCGATAGTCACTTCAACCCACGGGAAGAGGTCCGATCGGCATCCGCTGGGGTTCCGTGTAGTCGAGTACAGGACGTTGCAGTCCGACTGCTGCCACATCTGATAGAAGCGGTGCACGGGGCTGGTGACATAGGCATCGTACGGCATCGTGTCGGAGGTGAGCTGGAACGGGCCGGGGGGTAGGTTATTGACGTTAAGGATGCGCTGATCGGGAACGCGGGAGGCCTGTCCGGTGCCGCCGGTCAGGAGGTATTTGTAGTATCCGCTCGCCAAGCCGTTTTCGGAGGCCTGGGCTTGCGCGAGGGTGCAGATGCCGGGGCTAGTTCCGGCTGGTGAGACGGTGCAAGGATTTGGCGTGGTTCCGTCGGTCAAGGGCGCGGGGAGCGCAGAGTAAACCGATTTGTCTCCAGGGCTGATTTGATAACGGTCGGCGTGGTTATCGATGGCGGAATATTGCAAGCCATAGGCGAAGTTGGGTCCCGGCGTTCCATCTTCGTTGACGATCCCTTTGGATAGCAGATTCGATACGCTCTCGCCCGGGGCCGGTTTGTAGGTGGCAAACACGTGGTCAAAAGAGCGGTTTTCTCCGATGATCACGATCAAGTGCTGAATCGGAGTCTTGGCTGTTGTCTCTTGCGCGGTTGCAAGAGCTGGTGAGAGGAGTTGAAGGGAGAGTGCAACGACGCTGAGCAGAGATGCGGAGCGCCACTTGAACGGAGATTGATGATGCGAGTACATGCGTTGCCTCCTTGCGATGTGTAGCCAAAGGCTAGTGGCGGATTGTTTCAGTTGGGTTAAAGCCAGGTTACGGGCTAGCGAATTCCACCTGCGCTTGGAAGGTTTAGCGCGAAATGGGGCTCACGTCAAGGGCTTCGCGCGCCAACTGCAGGTTCCTCACTTCGTTCGGGATGACAACACCATATTGTTACAACACTGTTTTTATTTACTCGTAGCGCAGGGCTTCGGCGGGCAGGATTCTTGCGGCCGACCATGAGGGGTAGATAGTCGCTACGAAGGAGATGCCGATGGAGACGAGGGCTACGATTATGCCATCGACGAGACGGGGCGCGAAGGGGACGTAGTCGATGGAATAGACTTCGGCGGAGAGGGAGATGAAGTGGTAATGGCCTCCGGCCCAGGAGATGGCGTAGCCGATGACCAGGCCGAGGGCGGTGCCGATTACTCCGATTAACACGCCTTGCGCGATGAAGACGCGGCGGATTTGTTTTTTCTTTGTGCCTAACGACATTAGGACGGCGATGTCTTTGGTTTTTTCCATAACCATCATGATTAATGAGATGAGGATGTTGAGGGCGGCTACGAAGACGATTAGACCGATGGTGATGAAAGTTACGACGCGCTCGAGGCGCAGGGCGCGAAAAAGGGGCTTGTTTTGTTCCATCCAGTTGGTGGACATGAAGCCGTGTCCGGCGGCCTGTTCGAGGGATTGGGCGATGTCTCCGGCGCGGTAAATGTCGTCGACTTTGAATTGGATGACGGAGATGACGTCGCCCAGGCCGAAGAGCTCTTGGGCGTCAGAGAGGCGGATGAAGGCCCAGGAAGAGTCGTAGTCGAAGAAGCCGGAGTTGAATATTCCGGCGACCCGGAAGCGGATGTATTTTGGGACCATGCCGAAGGGAGTGAGTTCTCCTTGCGGAGAGGTGACGAGGACGACGGAGTTTACGGTGGCTCCGATTTCTTCGGCCATGTCTTTGCCGAGAATGATGGGAGGCATGGCGGCTACGCGCTGCTGGACTCCGGCGAGATCGTCGGGGGATTCTGCTATCGAAGTTGTGGTGCTGGGCCGGGTCTTCGACCCGGCTTGGACGGGCGAGGCGCCCGTCCCCACACTAGAACTTGGCTCTTCGGTAGTGGAGTCGTCTAATGCTGTTGCCGAACCTAGTGTCACCGAGTTGAGCAGGTCGCTGACTTTGCGTTCGTATTGCGGGAGCATTCCTTTCAGTACTGCGCCTCTGGCCCTTGGGCCTCGCGAGATTAATACCTGCTCGTAGATGGCGGGAGCGGCGGCCACTACATGCGGTTGCTTCGATAATTTTTCTAGAAGAGGGCGCCAATCGCGAATGCCGTCGCTTTCTACGCGCAGCAGGCTGATGTGGGAGGTCGATCCCAGGAGGCGCGCTTGCAAGTCCTGGCGAAAACCGTTGTTGACGGCGAGAGCTACGATCAGAGAGGCTACGCCCGCAGCCACTCCTAAGACGGAGATGCCGGTGATGACGCCGATGAACGCCTGACGGCGTTTGGCTCGGAGATAGCGAGTGGCGATGAAAAGTTCGAATCTCATTCAGAGGTCCCTCGCTCCGCTCGGGATTTCGGCTGCGGACTCCCGCTTCGCTCACGCCCGCAAAACGCCTCAACCTGTCGGCGTTTGGCGCGGAGATAGCGGGTTGCGATGAAGAGTTCGAATCTCATTCAGGGGTCCCTCGCTCCGCTCGGGATTTCAGCTGCGGGCTCCCGCTTCGCTCACGCCCGCAAAACGCCTCAACTTTCAGTTACTGCGGATTATAGCTGGCGCTTCTTGGGATTTTCGGTAGAACCGCGGGCACAGACCTGCGATATGCGCGGTACGGGTCGCCGAATCTATTTTCTAATTCTGCATCTTCCATTCGGATCATGACTGCTCCAGTGATCATGGCGAACGCCGTTAGTGCCCAGCATATCGCCAAGCCTGTTCCGGCGCTCCACGCGAGCATTTCGCAGAGATGGGCTAGATAGATCGGATGCCGCACGCGGGCGCGGATTCCGTCCGTCACTAATAGTTGATCGTGACTTGGGCCATGAACTTCGGGCATGCCTCCAAGTTGCCTTGCACTGAAACTTTTTGCGGACTGCCTATAGATGTAAAGGCCGGCGATGAAGAGGAGAGCGGCGGCAATCCAGGCCCAGTCCGCTTGATAGAGATGGATGTTTCGCAGCGGGCGGGTCAGGAGCGCGACCGCGATCCACATTGCTATCCACAGGGGTAACAGCAGCAGATAGGGCGAGCGTTGGTGTGAAGTATGTCGAGCGCGCCAACGTTCGGCGAAGGGAAGGATCATCAGCCAGAAGGCGGGGATGGTGGAATAGATTACGCAGGCGAGCCATGCGATGAGTTGTAGCCAGTGGAGCATGCGGAGTCTCGTCGTTCGCTTTTCGCCCTTCGCAAAATCTTAACAGCGCAACTTGGAGCTGTGCCCGCTCTTTGAATGTAGAGACGGGGCTTGCCCCGTCTCCCGCGAGGAGGAGACGCGGCAAGCCGCGTCTCTACGTGACCTGCTATGCTTTTTCCTCATGTCTCCCATTCTGACCAGTTTGCTGCTGGGGCTGACGGCGGCGGGCGCTAATGTTTTTGGCGGCGCGATTATTGTGCAGCGGAATTGGGAGCGGTCGTATTTGCGTTACTTCGTCGCGCTGGGCGCGGGATTCAT
>PLBX01000373.1:0-5190 GCA_003135495.1 Acidobacteriaceae bacterium
AGCGACGCAGAAGTGTAATGGAAACTACCAGCACAAGAACCAGCAGACCCAACAAACCAAGCTCAATCATCGAAGAGTGAAAAATGCCGCTCGAGCCCTCGGTCGCCCATGCACCTTCTTTGGTGAGAGTGGCTGCTTCCAGGGTAATTACCAGAATGCGGCGAATTGAGGCAATCAGTCCGACGATCAGAAAGGGTTCTGTAACCAGAACATGGGAGCGAATGGAGATACGTACTGTATGCAGAATCTCCACCAGCATCAGCACAATGAGGAGTTGGTTCAATACCCTCAGAGTCTGGGCTGCAACCGTCCAATGACTGAGACCGATCCACAGTATTTGGCCCGCGGTTGCGATGGTCACAAAGGCCGTGACAGCCAGCAACACCGCGAGAACGGAGTAGATGACTATCTCGGTCTTGCCCAGATAGTAGTCAAAGTGGTGGCGTAATCTGTCCTCGACCATATCAGACTCAAGTTTGAAATCGAAATACGAATTGGTATCGCTGTGAAGGGGAGCGCAGACATAAGTGTCCGCGCTCCAAACCCCTTCTTTTCCCTTCTTTGCCGCCTCGGTAGCCTGTTTCAGAGCGTCCTCCAGCACTCTCTGCCCTGAAAGCAAGTTAGCGCGAGCGGTGATCGCGGTGTTCCTCCACGCGGGGGCGTCCTTCCCGCGCCGCCGTGCGCTCACGCTCAGTGCGCTCGTGTAGCACGTGCCGTTCGGGAAGCCGCACTCCCACCCCGTATCGCCGGACCACGTAGGGATGAACATACTCGTGCCGGTTGATCCAGGTCCGCCGCCAGGGTGCGTTGTTGATGATCACCACGTGCGAGCCCCAATCAAAGCGGCAATATCCCCAGCCCCACGGGCGAAAGAAATCCCCGATGGTCACGAAGAATCCAAAGCGGATCACACCGCCGACCACGATTCCGGGCGCCGGCGGAAAGAAAACAATTGCCGGGTCATAGTAGGGCACCGGGATGAAGGCCGGATGCACGGGCACGATCGTGATGTACGGCCCACCGCTGACGATGATCTGGGCGTTGCTCCGCAGATATCCGTAATCCCTGGCCTTCTTGCGCTCTCTTTGCACTGCATCCATCACGTCCTGCTGCTGCGACAGAAATGCGTTGCCGAGATCGGTGGTCCAGTTCATGTCGTTGGCCATCATCTCCAGTACCGAGGGGAATGGCAGGAGCGCCTGCACGCTGGGATCCCACGGAAGATGATCCGCCTGGATCGCGTTGGCCAGGGCTTGCCCGGTAAGGTAGTGGTGCTGATCGGCCCAGCGCGCCGCATCCGGAATCTGGTCGGAATACGTCGCGGCCGCAAGCACCTGCGCCAGGAGAGAATCCGGATACAGAGCAATGCGCGCTACCAGCTTGTCGAGCTGCTCCGGCGTAAAGGACGGCGCAGGCGTGTCCTGCGCAAGACTAAGAACGGGAACCACCGCTAAAACCACCAGAACTGCCAGCATCAGAATTGCTTTTCTAGTCTGCATAAAATCCTCCTAAAATTAGGTCAACCATAAGGTCGACGAAAAATTGGGTAAACGAACCTTGATTCATTGATTGGCTACCAGCAGGTGGTTCTCGACCGAGAACACCCCGATTACCTCGCGCGCTCGCGTCTCGGCAATCTGCTTGTCCATCGCGCTATCCACAACCCCGTACAGCTTTACATTTCCGTTTTCAACCACAATGCGGATGGGAGCCTGTGGATCCAGCGAATATTTCTGGAGCGCGGGATCATGGTAGATCGCCATTGCCGTGCGTACGCGCAACTCGTCATCAAATTCAGAGAGTGGCAGGACGTTAATTTCGTCCCTCACGTCACGCACGCCAGGAGTGTCCTCCACAATGCCGAGGGCGGAAGCCTTGTCCGGGTAACTTCTGGCCTCGCCGGCGATGGTTACGACGCCATCTTTCACAGCTACTTCGAAATTGTTGAATGTGATCCCGTAGCCAATGCGGTCATAGCGAAGCCGATTGGCAATGGTTTCACGCAATTCTTGATCCGAAACCGGGACAATCGGTTGCACCGCGATGAAATCGCGCACGCCCTCAATTCCATGGTGCTTGCGCGCTAGACGCTCGGCGTCCATCTTTTCGCGATAGGTCTCAACCGAGCCCTGCAGCAGTGCGACGCGATCGTCAACCACGACGGTGACATTGCGGAAATCCAAATGGTTGCTGAAATCTTGTTGTAGTTGCTGAGTAAGAACAGCGTCCTTACTCGCCGCCGCTGCGGTTCCTACATCGCTCCCCAGCGCGGAGCCAGAAATCCCCAGCAAGAACGCGAGTAGGAAGAACCAGAGAAATCGGTTCAGGGTCTTCATATTCAAACCTCCAGGCTAAGAAATTCCTCTTCTTGAGTTTCCAGGCAGGGGACCCTACCTGTTTTTTTCGATTTGAATAGACGCACGGACAGCGGAAAAGGTTGCAATATCTTAGTTGCTTGATAGCAGATTTTATTAGTGTCTTAACATAATATCGCTGGGGCGTTCATTATCTTTACAAGTTATTGATAATACAATAGGTAATCATCTTTCCCCTGCAACTACAGCCCAAATTTCTCCTGCAACTTCGAGCTGATCTCCACAGGCATCGGAACAAGAGGCACACACGCTGCCGGCTGGGCCAAGCGGCTGAGATTAGCGTTACCTGGCTAATCCATTGAAGCGGTTTGAGATCAGCGCTACTGTCTCTGTAAGCCCAAGAAAGAGATCTATCTGAATGTGACGAGGGCGAATGAGGTGTTGCAAACTGCTGTTCACTTGACGCTATGAAGCCCACCCCATGGTCGATCATTCTTCGTAGGGTCACGACCGAAGGCCCTTACATCAATGAGCGGATGAGCGTTCGCGTTCTCACCGTTGTGGTGGTGGCGGCCGGAAGGGTCAGTAAATTTATGAATGGCTTCAGGAAGAAGGGCTTCGTCCGCTACAACGGCGGCTTGCAAATAAACGGCGCACTGATCGCCACCTTCCTGCAAAGTCGACCTCTGTCCGTTACGAGGAAAGCGTAGACCAAGCCGGGTAATAAAGGCGGGTGGCCCTTGACAGCGCCTTCTCTCTTATCGAGGGCCACCCGCCACACTACAGATCCCTCGCTTCGCTCGGGATGACAAGGCTAATAAAAGGCTTGGCAAGGCTAGCGAAATGGGCCCGCAAGCTTGTCGAAAGGCTTGCCTTTACTTTGCCCGATAAATTTCAGTCAGCAAATCCGGCTTCGACTCGTCCCGCACCAGATGCGGAAATTTCTCGCCGCCATGATAATCGAGCTTCACCACGCGGAAATAATCCGTATTTTCCACGATCAGTTCAATCGGTGATGAACTGGTTTTTGAAGCGCGAATCGCATCTCGCCAAACCTCCGGTGAAAGTTTACGGCCATTCACGGCAATAATCTTCATGCCCGGACCGATGCCGGCTTTGGCCGCGATCATCCCTTCCACCGCATCCCGAATCACGCCATCGTTCCCAATCGACAGTCCCAGAGTGTAGCGCGCGTTCATGTTTTTCCCGTCCGCCCCCTCTGCGCGGTCCAATTCTGAAGGGAATTCATCGTACTTGAGCTTCCATCCGCTGCCTTCAATTCCGCCAAGCGGAGCCCCCGGGCCGTGGTTCGATAAACGCTCCGTCCAGAACGCCCGCCAGTCGTACGGCGCAATCTGATTTAGCGCATTCACAATATCGTCAAAATTATAAGTTTTCACCGTCGGCGGACCGCTCGGCGCGCCATGAAACAATTTGCAAAAATCATCCAGCGATTTCGCGCCCTTCGTTTGTTGCCGAATGATAACGTCGGCCCACAGCCAGTTGAGCACGTCTTCATCGTAGTAATCGAGAGGGCGCCGGTAATCGGACCAGGCATGCGGAGCGTCCTGCATACTCGGAACGCCGTCGGCAGTGTCCTGTAAATTGCGCCACACGCGCCCCGATCGATGATCCAACTCCGCCGCGATGATGGCTAACGAATCACGCGCCAATGACGCAGTTCGCTCCCCGCTGCGCGCCGATAGCACATCGCCCAAATACGAAGTCAGCCCTTCATAGACCCACAATAAATCTGTCTGCATCGGCTGCTCGTAATCAGGCGTCGCGAGATCCGCCGGACGCCGGTATTTTCCATTCCATGAATGCACATACTCATGAGGCAATAGTCCGGCTGTTTCTTTTCTCCCGTCCTCTTCGATCAACGAGCGCTCCTCGATACGGCTGTCATTCGATTCGTGATGCTCCAATCCAAAATGCGCGACATGATCGCTGAGCGTGAGCAAGAAGTGATAATCGCGATAATGCCGCGCGCCAAACAGAAGCCCAGCCTGCTTCACCAGATTGCGATAGTGTTCCCAAACTTCCGCAGGTGCATCAAGCGCCGCCGCACTGTCAGCCGCAAGATCAAGCTCAGCCGGAGGATTCTCGCTGCTGAGCGGAACCACCTTGAAATATTCTCCCGCGAGCACCGGACCATCGACCAGCATCGTCAAAGACACCGGCGCAAAATGAATCTCGCTTCCAGCCTGATTGGAGACTTGCAGCGACGTGCCAAATTTCCAAACCGGAGGCAGTCTCAAACTGGCGTTGTAGGTGAGTTGGTCAGAACCGTAGCCAGCGGGATACAGCAGCAGCGCATTCCAACTGACGATGTATAACTTTTCCGTCGCCGAAAGCCCGGCGCTATATCCCGGTTCAAACGATGCAGGCGAAGCGTAGTCGAGATTCGCCGTGACTTCGCTCGCGCCTTCCGGAACTTCCACGTGAAAAGTAAAACCGTCCAGCAGATCGCGGCGCCACTTCAATGTCTTTCCGCCGGCAGTAAACTTCAGGCCAGTGAGATCGGTGATCGGCCCGGTAGGCCCGTGTTCGCCCGGGATCCATTTCGGATAATAAAGAGTGAGGCTTCCCGGCTTAGCGGGAATGCGAAGCTGCGCGTGAATCATCTTGCGCGGCGCGTCCGAAGCATCGACTGCAAGCGTGATGGCCGGTCCGTCAGCCGCAACAACGGCATACGAACATAACAAAATAAAAGATAATAAAATAAATGCGAAACAAAGAAATTTCCCCACGCTCGTACGCGAGACCATTAACCCTCCCAATTTTCGATTAGGCACAAAGGCCCTTAGCATCCTAATACATCAGCCCACGAAAACCAGCGGGCAGCCTGTGATTTCCTTCGTGTACCTTCGTG
>PLBX01000373.1:5231-18180 GCA_003135495.1 Acidobacteriaceae bacterium
TCGATGGCAGCGGCAAGAGCACGCAGACCGAAAAGTTAGCCCGCTCTTTACGCGCGCGAGGACATTCCGTCACCGTCACTCGCGAGCCCGGAGGCACTCCAGCCGGCGAGAAAATTCGTGAAGTGCTTCTGCATTCCGCCACTTCAGGACTTTCGCCCCTCACCGAGTTGGCCCTAATGTTCGCCTCGCGCGCGCAGCACATTCACGAGGTCATCCTTCCCTCCTTGGCTGAAGGGCGAATCGTGCTCTGCGATCGCTTCACCGATTCNNGAGGCCTACCAGGGCGGAGGCCGCAAGTTAGGCTCAAAATCAGTTTTGCGAATGCACGAGATCCTCTGCGGCAACCTTCAGCCTGACCTGACGATCCTGCTCGACAACGACGTGGCATTCAGCGTCGAGCGTGCCCGCCGCCGCAATCAAAAACATAAAGGTTCTAAGACAGAAAAAGGCGCGGCACGTGACGAAAACCGCTTCGAGCAGGAAAATCGCGCATTCTTCGGCCGCGTCCGTCATGCCTACTTGGCAATCGCTGACCGTGAGCCGCAGCGCGTGCAGCTAGTGAACGCGCGCGGTACCCCCAACGAGACCCATGCGATTATCATGGAAGTCGTCCGAAAAAAACTGAAAATCTAATTCGAGAATTGATGATGATTCGTAATTCAGTAATTTGAATCCGACAATTGAAAAGATGTTTTTCAANNATTTGAAACTCCTCCGGAATGCGGTCGGCCAGGGCCTTAAGAATTACAAAATTACAAAATTACAAACTACAAATTACAAATTGCCCCCATGCCCTTTTCCGATTTTGTAGGCAATCCGGAAACCATCCACCGCATGCGCGAGATGCTGGCGCGCAATCGGTTTCCCCACGCCGTGATTTTGTCCGGCGCCCACGGATCCGGTAAATACACGCTGGCATTAATGCTGGCCCGCACCATGAATTGCCTGGAGCAGCCTATAACCGACGGCTTGCCCGATTTCTGCGGCCATTGCTCAAACTGCACTCGCATCGCCCAATCCCAAGATTTGGACGCCCGCTTTGCCGAAGCCGTCGAGGCCCGCGAAAATCTCCGAGACAGCGATAAAAAAGAAACTCGCCTCTTCGTACAGACTCATCCCGACGTCCTCATCATCCCGCCCGACCCTCCGCAGATGATGATCAAAGTCGACCAGGTTCGCCACGTTATCGACACAATTTACTATCGTCCCGGCGACGCTCGCGAACGCGTCTACATCTTTACCGGCTCCGCCTTCATGAAAGAGGCAGCCAACTCGCTGCTCAAAGTGCTAGAGGAGCCACCCGAGTTTGCCACCATTTTCCTGCTCACGGAAAACGCCGGAGAACTCCTGCCCACCATTCGTTCCCGCTCCATGACCTTCCACCTGGGCGCGCTGCCATTCGGCGAAATTGAGAGCCGCCTTGCCAAGCTGCGTCCCACCTGGAATGCACGGCAATGCGCCTTAGTCGCCCGGCTAAGCGAAGGCGCGATCGGGCGCGCCTTATCTTTTGATCTCGAAAGCTACACCGCAGCCCGCAGCCAGGCCCTCATTGTTCTTAAATCCGCACTGGGACTTAACGCCGGCAGCCGAGGAAGCGACCACAGCGAACTATTCAAGACTACCGAGAGCTTCCGCTCCGGAGCCGAGGGCCGCTCCAAGATTGACGTCCTTGTGCGAACCCTTTACTCGCTTCTCGAAGACATGATGTGCCTGCAATCCGGCGCGCCTCAGCTCGTACGCAATACGGATATTCTCGGCGAGCTAAAAAAGATGTCGGAATCCGCTGACTTCGCCTGGATAAAACGCGCGTCAGAAGGCTTGGGCGAAGTCGAGCGCGGCCTCCGCCGCAACCTCCTACGCTCGCTATCCCTGGACGCCTTCGCCACCGCCCTCGAACCAGCCTAATCCTCCTGTAGAGACACGGCTTGCCGCGTCTCCCACCGCAGCCCCCGATCTACTACAGGCCAGCCGAAACCAGCCGTCTCTACAGATGAAATGTCCCCCACCGCTCACTGCACCGAAGTCACTGCATAAAATATTGTCATAACCTGTTCGCTATGATACCGTTAGCCTCAGTTTCACACCTCTGGACCCACAATCAGCTTTCATGATGTGGCATTTTCTGCCCGCAAAGCGCGCAGGTGGTGCTTTTTGAAAGATGCAATAGAATCCTTACCAGTTGAACAACCAGTGGATCAGGATAGCTTCGCGAATCGCAAGCTCATCCGCCCAACGCTCAATCGCGCCGAGCACATCCACAATGGCCACAGTCATAACCACATGCCCGCCGAGCGAAAGGATCGAGATAGAGACCGCGATAGGGATAGAGATCGCGACCGCTCCGCCGCGCCCGCTAAAAAGACTGCGCCCACCGAGCAGACCAACGCCGAAAATTTCTATTACCAGAAGCAGATGCAGACCAAAACTCCCATGGTCGTCGTTCTCCGCGACGGCGAGGAAGTTCGTGGCTATATCGAGTGGTACGACAAGAACTGCATCAAGCTGAACCGCAACAACGCCGCCAACTTAATGATCTACAAACCCGCCATCAAATACATGTTCAAAGAAGGCGAAAGCGGCAAGCGATAATCTGCTCGGTTGTGTGGCGCGGATTGTGTGTTGCGGACACTCCCGTCGGCGTTTCGACTCCACCAGCACTCAGTGCTCCTACACATACTATTGCGCCTGCCACAGCTATTTCTTTGGGGGAGCCCTGGGTTACCACGCCGATCGTTTACGCGAATGACCCTTCCGGCGATCTCAATGCGAATTCGCACTAAACATCTACCGGCGCTGGAACTGGAAGTGGGCGGGGGCAGAGCCGATCAATACGGCCTCCAAAGAAGGTGTTGGCCCGATGGCGCTATCTTCTGCGCTTCGCTCTCTTACTCGTCTCTCGTGCCGGCTCTTCGCCCGGCGCTAGTACGCGCCTGACAATCGGCGTGTTGAGCTTGTATTTTCGCTCGGTGACATTTCCACCGTCATCTTTCACGCGAATGGTGAATACGGGCAAGACGCCTTCCTTATCGAAGTTTTCCTGGGACGCGGTCACCGGCAGCACGCCTGCCATGCGCTCCCGATAGGCCGTCTCGTAGCGATGGCGCTTTACGTTCCAGGTGAAGACGCGAATCTGATTGAAGTCGAACGCCAAGCCATCTTTGGGTTCGGTGACCACGGTCAGATATTGCGGCACTTTCTTGTCGCCATCCCGAACCTGGTTCAGCACAAAGAAGGCGACGATGCGCTGGCCTTCGGCATACTGCGCGACGTCGAGCGGAACATCGAGATCGATCATGCGGGAGAGCACCCATCCCACGCGATTGTGAGAGTCGCGCACCAGCCACCAGTCCTCAATGATCGGACCCGGCTGTTTTTTGTCTCGCGGATTGCTGTTTGAAGAAGTGGAGCGCGGCGTTGCCCCAACAGAACCCGCTTTTTCGGCCGTGCCCCGCTTCAAAAGCGACAGCTTCTCGCCTGAAGAAATCTGATAAAGATGCTCCGTCTCGCGGCCGGGCTCGACGTGGAGATTCGTATCGTTGCGCGTAACACCCTGCGCCTGCACGGGATCGTTCTGATTATCGGCGGTTAATTTTTGTATCTGGTCATAAACATCCTGCCCGACGAGATAGCGCTGCTCGATCCATCCGGTGGCCCCTGTGGCAGTGCGAACTTTGACGAAGCGGCGGTCATGATCGAGCACTTCCACCCGGTCGCCGTTTTTCACTACCCCAGCCTTCTCATATACGGCGGCGACTTGATCGCGCAAGTTGGCCTGAACGGCGGCAACGTAGGCGATCTCAAGCACGCGCCCGCGCCCGCGGTTGCAGGCAGAAAAGAATATTGCGCCGGCGAGGCACAGAGCGACTTTCGCCGATAGAGATAGCAATGTGGGGAGGAACTTCACTGGATGTTGAGCCTTTTACTATAGCGCGGCGGCGGCTCGCTGAACAGAGAACGGCTGGCGCTTGCCGTTCTGTTTCAAACTTGGCTAACAGCCCGCGTGATAAGGCAACGTCAAGGAATAGGACTGGCGCGGGGTCCCTGTGCAGTAGAACGCTTGCGCTATCAGGGTCCGATGTTCACCGGAGTCGCTGGACTTACAATACTCCCGGCCGATGCCGTAATACCTGTGGACCCCTGAGCTAATGCTGTGACCAACCCGCCATTCACGGTCGCCACTGAAGTGTTGCTGGATGTCCAGGTCGCGGTATTTGTAATGTCGATTGCGCCGTTGCACGTGGTCGCCTGTGCGGTGATTTGCTTCGTGTTTTGCCCTGATACTGAGACGCTCAGGGTCACGGTCGAGGCCGGATTAAGGGTGATTGACTGGATACACCCAACAGTGACCGTAAGCTGCCCGGTTCCCGTGATGGTTGGATTCTGAGTCGCAGTCGCAGTGATCGTTGCGGTACCGGTGGCTACCGAGGTCGCAAGTCCGACGGCGGTAATTGTCGCAACGCTAGTGTCAGAACTGGACCAGGTAACGGCAGGGTTACTGGTGCTGCCATCGTTATAAGTGCCGAACGCGGTGTACTGCTGAGTATTGCCGCTGCTGCCCGTCTGAAGCGTGGCCGTGCCGGGCGTGACCGTGACAGAGCTTAGCGTGGGCTGGACAAAAAACCCCCGGCAGCCAGCCCCAAAGGCCAGCAGAAGCAAACCAGCAAAAGCAAGAGTCAACGGCAGTTTTCGCCCAGTCAACATAGAGAATCGCCCTCGGATAGCGCAATTTTATCAGAATGCCCGGCCCTCGCCCGATTCCATTAGTGCATTGCGTGGGTCGTCCCCTCGCCGCGCTTTGAGGGATCGTGTGTGACGGGGCTCTGCCCAGTACCAGCGGGGCAAAGCCCCGCCACCACACAACCGCGCGAATCTTAGGAACGAAACTAAGCCCCAAACTTGCGGAATGTTTTACGGGAGTGCTGAGTTCGGCGCTGCCAGCAAAAGCAGAGATCCGTCACTTCGCGAGAGATGACAAACTCTTACGTATGGACAGAACGCGGGGAAACTTGGTTCTATTTCGAGCGCTTCTTGCCGGCGTTCGCAATTCTGGCATCAATTGGCTTCCGCGATGAGAAGCCTTCGCTGGTGCTGTGCCAGTTGTTGATTGTGGCCTCGCCCAGTTTCCAGCAGAGAAGAAGAACTTCGCCTTCCACCTTGCAGGGGAAATCAAGCAGGCCAATGTCGAGGTCTTTCACTTGCACGCCGGTCGCATCAATTTCGGCGAGGGCATCTTTCACATGACGGATTGCCTTTTCACGCTGTGCCTTGCGGCGCGCCAGGTGAACTACATTGAGCAGCGTGCCACCGTTTAGAAAAACACGATGCGCCGTCTCCTGTAACTCATTGTCTACATCTTCAATGAGCTTCTTGCCATTAATGGCCTGGCGAAGCAGTGATTCAAGGATCGGCAAAAGCAGCTGCGCTTCATCGAGAGAAAAAGTTCGATTGGACATCTTACTTCCATTCTACTGGATTCGTAGGGACTGCGGGACCTGATTAATTCTCCATTAATTCAAAGACAGCGCACGCGATTGAAAGACCGCGCACGCACCAATTGCTTTAGAATGGTCGCCACCGGGAAGCTCTGGGGAAAAGTTGAGATGGCATACGCTCGCGCAATGTGCTCGGTTCTGTTGTGCGGCCTCTGCGCCTGCACCCTTTCAGTCCGAAACATCGACGCTCAGGAAACCTCGATGCCGCAATTGACCCCCGGCTCGGAGCGCAATCCCTTGCCCGCGCCCACTGACGAGGCCCGGCCAACCCCACCCACTCCGCCGCAAACGTTCGCGCTGTCAGTGGCGAAAGGCTCGCCCTTGCAAGTCGCTTTGGATGATGAAGTCCAGGTGAAGAAAGTGGGGCAACCGGTTCGCGGTCGCATCGTAGAGCCGGTCTATGCGTTTGATCATATCGTCATCCCGGTCGGCTCCAAGGTCATCGGCAAAGTCACTAAGATCGAATCGCTGTCTGACGGCAAGCGGACGCTTGCCGCGCTGAATGCGGATTTCACGCCTGTGCGAAAGGTTGAAGTCGGCTTCGATGAATTGGTGCTCGCCGACGGAAGACATTTCGCACTGCATACCCATGTCACTCCGGGCTCAGGACAGATCATCCAGTTGGTGACAGCAGCAAACGCAAAAGAAAAGAAAAATACGATAAAGGATATGGCGTCCGAAAAAACCAATCAGGCGAAGCAGCAGGCTCACCAGAGATGGGACAACGCTATGAAACAGATAAAGACTCCGGGGAAGATTCACCGGATTGAACGTTACGGAGAGGCGCAATCGCCCATTCACCGCCAGTTCATTCCCGCGGGAACTGTGTATTTCGCCGAATTGGAAGACGCGCTGGAGTTCGGCAATGAAGTAATGACGGTTCCGATGGCGTCGTCAATCGGCAGCGCGCTCCCTGAAGGCAGCGTGGTTCAGGCGCGATTGGTCACACCGTTATCGTCCGCAACCGCCCACAAGGGTCAAAATGTGGAGGCAGTCCTTTCGCAGCCGCTTATGGAGGGGACAACACTGATCCTTCCCCAAGGCAGCCGCCTGAAAGGTACCGTCAAGCAAGCTGCGCCCGCGCGGCGCATGAAAAAGAATGGTCAGCTGAGAATCGCCTTCTCAGAAGTTGTTCCCCCCGACGGCATCGAACAGAAAGTTGTATCAACGCTCGAGGGCGTGCAAGCCGGCAAGAATGCCAACGTGAAACTGGATGCTGAAGGAGGCGCCGAAGCAACCACCTCGAAATCGCGCTACCTCGGCACAGCCGTCTCTCTCGGACTGGCCATGATGTCCGCCGGGCACGGGCGCGATCACGATGGCGATGGAGGCGGCGGAGGCGGCGGAAGCGGCGCTGCTGGCGGCGTCAGCGGGTTTAAGTTAGTCGGGATGGTAATGGGCGCGCTCGTACGCTCCCGGGCTTTCGGCACCACGATGGGAGCCTACGGAGCTGCGGTGTCGGTTTATTCGAACTTCATGGCGCGAGGTCACGAAGTGGAGTTTCCGAAGAATACCGCCATGCAGATTGGAATCGGAACGCGGGCGGCGACAGCAAAGCCCCCAGTTCCCGAAGAAGTGCTGCCCGCCGCCCAGTCCGCGGCTCCGTCGGAATGAGTGATCGTGTGGGGCGGGGCACTGCCATCCTAGGAACGCCAATTAGACTTCAACCATTGATTTTATTTTCGCCCACCGGTTCGTCACCTCCCCATTGACCCGCACACTCCACGTAAGATGGCATGAGTGCCGAGGTCAACGTGAACTCAGAAAGTCTCCGCAAGCTGTTTGATCAGGTCCGAAAAAAACAAATCTTGCCCGACGAAGCGGTGGAGAAGCTGCGTCACCTTCCTTTCGAGGACCTCGGCTTCGCGAAAGTCGATCATCATCGCGCCTTGCGTCAGGGCACCCCCGAGGTGATCTTTGCTCAAGGCAAGACACCGCATCAGGTTGCGCAGATCTTCGACCGGTTAGCAGCGCATGGAGGCAACGTCCTCGCGACACGCGCCAATGAAGAGCAATTCGCCGCGGTTATAGAAATCGCAAAAGATAAAAGCCCCACTGCAAAAAAAAGTGCGCGCGGAACCGCGTATGAACCAGAGTATCGCCCGCTGGCTCGCGCCATCGTGCTAAAGCGCGACCGCAAGCGCTATGGCAAAGGGATGATTGCGGTCGTGTCGGCAGGCACGAGCGACATTCCGGTGGCCGAAGAGGCGGTCGTAACTGCGGAATTGATGGGCAATCAAGTTCAGCATATCTATGATGTCGGAGTAGCTGGCATCCATCGACTGCTGGCACATCGCAGCGAACTTTCGAAGGCGCGAGTCATTGTTGTCTGCGCCGGAATGGAAGGCGCTCTGCCCAGCGTGGTCGGCGGATTGGTTGGAGTGCCAGTGATCGCAGTTCCCACCAGTGTTGGATATGGCGCGGCCTTCGAAGGACTCGCGGCTCTTCTCGGCATGATGAACTCTTGCGCCTCGAACGTGAGCGTCGTCAATATCGATAACGGATTCGGCGCCGGGTACGTGGCCTCGCTCATCAATCGTCGGTGAACAATCGAAATTGGCGAGGCTCGCGATGCATTGTTCACACGATCTTCGCCAAGTAATCTTCGCTCAGTAATCTGTGCTAACTAATCTGTGGCAAAGTAATAAGGAATGCCGGTTGCCAGAGATCCGCGCCTTGAGGGGCGTGTCGCGTTCCAATATCCCAACTTCGTCTCCTACACGCTTGCGCGATTTTTCGTCAACGTGTCGCTGGAGATGCAGTCAGTGGCCGTCGGATGGCAGGTCTATGAGATCACCAAACGGCCCATCGATCTTGGATATGTCGGGCTAGCGCAGTTTGCCCCGGGCTTTGCGCTGTTTCTTCTTGCGGGGCACGCCGCCGACATCTTTGATCGCCGCAAACTGCTCATAGCTTGCTACGCGGGCTTTGCGCTCTGCTCAGCCCTGCTCCTGGGCATCAGCCTGTTCAGTCCGCACTCCATTCATGCCATCTATATTGTTCTAGTTTTGCTGGGAGTCTTTCGTTCGTTTAGCTTCCCCGTGAGCCGCGCCATCCTGCCGCATCTCATTCCCGAAGAGCATTTTTCCAATGCGGTGGCATGGAACGCCAGCACCTTTCAGGTGGCAACCATTGCCGGGCCGGCTATCGGAGGCGTCGCCTATGCTCTGTTTCGTGGGCCGGAGGCGGTCTATGCCCTTGCGGTCATCGTTTCCATTCTTTCTACTCTCCTTACTTTGCGAATTCATCCGCTCGAGGGCACACCGCAAAAACAATTCGCAGAGAGAGAGCCGATAAGTCCGCGCACGGTTCTCGCCGGCTTTAGTTTCATCTGGTCGAACAAGCTAATACTCGGTTCGATCTCGCTCGACATGTTCGCGGTGCTGCTGGGGGGAGCAGTCGCGCTGTTGCCCGTCTATGCGCGAACCATTCTGCATACCGGACCATGGGGTCTCGGGCTTCTGCGAAGTGCTCCTGGCGTGGGCGCAGCGATCACGGCGATCGTCGTTGCTCATCGTCCCATCCAGCGGAGGGCGGGTCTGGTGATGCTGCTAGCGGTCGGGGCGTTTGGAGTGCTGACCATTCTCTTTGGCATCTCCCACAGCCTGACTCTTTCTTTGATCGTGCTTTTTTTGACTGGGACGGCTGACATGGTGAGTGTGATCATCCGCGCCATGCTCATTCAAATTGCCACGCCCGACGAAATGCGCGGGCGGGTGAACGCCGTGGATTTCTTATTTATCGGAGTGTCCAACGAACTGGGCGAGTTTGAATCCGGGCTGACAGCGCAGTGGTTCGGCACCGTTCCCGCGGTCGTAATGGGCGGAGTTGGAACCCTTTTAGTGATCGCAACCTGGGCGTGGATCTTCCCGGAGTTGCGAAAAGCTGACCGTCTTACATTCGATGAACTGCTCCCGAAATGAACGGCAAAAGCAACCACAGGGGTCACATTGGAACAGGGAACACCGGGCGAATCCAAGCTATAACCGGTTCTCGACAAACAACCAAACCGCGGCTCCCCTGTTCCTCTGTGACCTGTAGTAAAGGTCTTGCGGTTTAGTTTCGCCGTAAATTTAACAATCTAAAAGCGTCATCGTAAGAAATCCTGCCGCTAGGTAATTGACGCGTAATGGCCCGTTCGAGCTATAGTTTCGGCCGGATTTGACGAGGAAATGCAACCAAAGCAGTGATATCATTCTCTAACTGAAGTGTCGGGCTCAGATCGTGCTCGGCGGGTCAAAATGCTTGATTACAAGGTGATACAAATGGTCTGGACCAGCCCGGTTTTCGAAGAAGTCGTTCTCTGCTGCGAGATCAACTCGTACGTGAGCGCAAAACTCTAACTCCTGCAAGATGCACATTCGGATCCTCGGTTCTGCGGCCGGGGGCGGCTTTCCGCAGTGGAATTGCGGATGCGCAAACTGCGTTGCCGTGCGACGGAATGCGCAGGCGAATTCAACCCTCAAGCCACGCACCCAGGCGCAAATCGCCCTCAGCGCTGACTCTTCCTCTTGGTTCCTCGCTGGAGCGTCTCCCGACCTTCATCTGCAAATAGAAAACACGAAAGCTCTGCATCCGCGTGCCTTGCGCGATTCGCCCATCGCTGGCGTCGTGCTAGGAGGCGCCGACCTTGACCATGTTGTCGGACTCCTCCTGCTGCGCGAATTGCAGCCCTTGCGGGTTTATGCTGCTCGCTCAATATTGCGAATCTTGCGCGACGAAAACAGCATGTTCGGCATGATGAATCGCGTCGAGCCGCAAGTTGTATGGACTCCGATGTCGTCTGGCAAAGCGTTCCCTCTCTTATCAGCCGACGGCAAAGACTCCGGCCTTCGCTGCGAGGTTCTTTTCATATCCGGCCGATATCCAAAATATGTAAAAACTGACGCTGCGCACCTGGGCGATAACGAGGCAGGCGCTGCCCTATTCTTCGAATCGGCCTCAGGAAAAAGACTGGCCTACCTCCCCGCTATCGGCAATCTCACCGATCGCCTGATCGAGAAAATCCAAGGCGTTGACCTGCTCTTATTCGATGGTACCTTTTGGAGTGACGACGAACTCATCCGCATTCAGGGCGCCGGTGAAACTGCGCACCAGATGGGACACATTCCGGTAGAAGAAAGCCTGCGCTTGCTGAAAAATATTAATATTAAAGTTGAGCGCAAAATGTTCATTCACCTCAATAACACGAATCCGATGCTGAATGAGGCGAGCGGCGAACGCAAAGCTGTTCGCGAGGCCGGATGGGAAGTGGCGGAGGACAATTGGCAGTTGGAACTGTAGCTCCCGAAAATACGGCGAACGCTCCGAAGCTTACCTTCGATGAGTTGCGTGCGAAGCTGCGCCGGGTGGGCGAGGAGCGCTATCACCACAAACATCCCTTTCACTTGCTGATGCACGAAGGCAAACTCAGCCGCGGCCAATTACAGGCTTGGGCGCTCAATCGTTACTACTACCAGTCGATCATTCCGCTGAAAGACGCGATCATTCTTTCGCGGGCGCTCGATCCGTCCTTCCGTCGTGTTTGGCGAAAGCGCATCGTAGATCNNTCAAACTCGCCGAAGCCACCGGACTCGACAAGCGGCGCGTGATGAGCGGCGATGAAGTTCTACCCGCGACCAGATTTATTGGAAATGAATATCTGAATCTAGTTCGGACTCGCCCATTTCTGGAATGCATAGCTTCGTCGCTCACCGAGCTTTTTTCCCGCGACCTGATCACATTGCGGATGGAAAAATTGCGCGAGCACTATCCCTATTTGGCTTCCGGCCTAGATTATTTTGAGGCGCGCTTGACCGAGGCGCCGGAAGACGCTGCGTTTGCGATTCAATATGTGTTCGAGCACGCCGCGACGCGCGCTGAGCAGGAAAGTATCGTTAATGCGCTGCGCGATAAATGCGACATCCTATGGGCTCAGCTCGACGCCCTCTACTTCGCCTACGTCGAGCCAGGATGGCCGCCGCCGGGGGCGTTTCGCATCGACACGACGGGGCCAACAACAAAATGAGTACTCGATTGCTGGTTGGCATTGCCCTCTTTAGCGCCGCCATGACAGGTATTTTTCTTGGAAATATGTTCCAACTTATGATGATTGGCGAGGTGAATAGGAAAAAACCTGAAGACCAGCAGATCTCGTACTTCTGGTTCTATCCCGCCAAGAATGTACGGATATTTAAGGACTATCGCAGCTTGTATCCGGAGGGCGCTCTTCATGTGTACATGATTATTTCTTGCGCCGTCGCCTTCTCTTGTATGGTGGGCGTTGCTGTATGCATGCGGATTATAGGCGTTTGATGGCATTGGAGCGGGCTATAGGTGATCATGGCTGAGCTAATCGAAACCAGCATCCCAAGGTTTTCCGCAGGATGCCGCTGGGGTGGAACCACCGACGCTCCCGTCGTACTCTTTCCCGAGGGCGCGATTCGCGTGGAAGGCACGGGCCGCATCATTCTAGAACTCTGCGACGGCCACTTTACGCTGGCCGAAATCACGCAGAAGCTGGAAGCGCAATTCATGCTCGCGCCAAAAGATAAAATTCGCGCCGACGTACGGCTGTTTTTGGAGCAACTGCATGCGAAACGCATTATCGATTACTGAATTGCAAGAGTGAAAAATCTTTTTACAAGTTGTCATCCCGAACGAAGTGAGGGATCTGCAGTCTGCCGCAAAATGCAAGATCCCTCACTTCGTTCGGGATGACAACTCTATTGAAATTTAGAAATGACTCCTAACCCGCTGGCCCTCATCGCCGAGATCACGCACCGCTGCCCGCTGCACTGCGTCTACTGCTCCAACCCGCTGGAGCTGACCTCGCGCAAAGAAGAGCTCGCAACCGCCGACTGGCTGCGCGTTTTCAAAGAGGCCGCCGCACTCGGCGTTTTGCATCTCCACCTCACGGGCGGAGAGCCGCTTGCTCGGCCCGATCTAACGGAAATGATCGCAGGCGCTCGCCATTCGCGCCTGTACACGAACCTGATCACTTCTGGAATTGGCCTATCGCGGGATCGGTTGGCGCAACTGGTGGAAGCGGGCCTAGATCACATCCAACTAAGTTTTCAGGATTCAACCGAAGCCCGCGCCAACTGGATTGCCGGAACTCGCGCCCACGCCCACAAACTCGAACTGGCCGCATGGATCCGAGAACATCAGACCCGCGACCGCCGCATCGCCTTCACCACAAATTTAGTGGTCCACCGCCAAAACATCGACCACCTGGAAGAAATGATCGCCGCCCTCGAAGCCCTCCATCCCGATCGCATGGAGATCGCTCACGCGCAGTACTACGGCTGGGCGCTAAAGAATCGCTCAGCCCTGCTGCCCACGCGCGTGCAACTCGACCGCGCCGTCGCGGTCGTTGCCGCGGCCGAGGAGCGTCTGCGCGGCAAGGTTCGCATCGACATGGTCGTCCCCGACTATCACGCCCGCTTCCCCAAAGCCTGCATGGGCGGCTGGGGACG
>PLBX01000090.1 GCA_003135495.1 Acidobacteriaceae bacterium
ACTATGTTCGTTACCGCCCTCAACACGATGCCAAGTCCTACGGGAGCGTCGTCGAGTTGACGTTCCGGATTGAGAAGGAACTCGCCGATAGGATCAATAAAGAAGTATTTCACGGCTCACCGATAATTCAGCCTGGACAGACGTTCACCCGAACTACGCATTACGGCAACGCCAGCACGATCGGCTTTCACGTTGACTTGCCTGCTGCCATCGCCGCTCTCAAAAAACCTCTCGAAGGCGTCGAGCACACGGACGAGGTATTCGCTCAAGCAAAACGCCTGGAAGACGTTGTCGCGAAGATTGAGGCAAAGCAACTGCCGGCAGACAGTTCCCTCAATGTTTTCGCCAAGGAATGGCGTGACCGCTTCGCCAAGGCCGTGGCCAACTGGAACTTTATTGAATGGCACATTTTTAATTTCTATCTGAACCCATCGCTCCCGCGCTTTCTTTATTTCGACGATTACAAACTTCTCAACGGCAAGATCAACCTTGAGAGCCTGAGCCAGCGTAAAACCAACAATCAAACTAATGATGCTGACGAAACCACACTTGGACTATTTGACTTAGCGGGCACCGATCTCAAGGAGCTCACCAGCGAAGAAGGTTACGAAAACTCAAAGGCCAAACTGGAGGCCATCAGCCTCACCATCACCCAGCAAGTCTTCGACTACTGGAAGCAGAACAAGGAGCTTGCCGTAGAGTTCGACATCAAGACTGATCCGAAGGATCAGCCGCCGTTCAATAACGGAAAAAACCTCTATATCAGAGTGAAGAATTTGCGCCACGGAGTGACAGTGCCTTTCGACCAGCGCAGTAAGGGCTTCATCTGGTTCTTCAGCTTCATGGTTTGGTTCTCCGCAGTTGAAAACCGTACCGAAACAGATAAAGATCTGATCCTTCTGCTGGACGAACCCGGCCTCAGTCTTCATGCTCTCGCCCAGACTGATTTTCTGTCGTATATCGAGAAGCTCTCCGAGAGCCATCAGATCATCTATACGACCCATTCACCATTCATGGTTGAGAGCAATCGCCTTGAGCGAGTCCGCGTCGTCGAGGACCGCCCCAAGGAAGGAACCAAAGTTTCGGGGCACCTTGAAGGCTCCAGCGACGAAAGTCTTTTTCCTCTGCAGGCCGCTCTCGGTTACTCCATTGCCCAGAACCTATTCATTGCTAAAAAGAATGTTCTGGTTGAGGGGCCGGCTGATTTGCTTCTCCTTCAGCACATGTCTGCCCTTCTCGAACAAGCCGGAAAGTCTGGTTTGACGGAAGGAGTCTTCGTCCCCGTAGGCGGACTTGATAAGCTGGCAACCTTTATTGCTCTTCTCGGCGCCAACAAACTGAAGATTGTCGTCCTGCACGACCGCGCCAGCGGTCCACATCAGGGCCTTGAGAGGGTAATTCAGCAGAAACTCATCGAACGCAAACGCGTACTTGATTTTTCGATCTTCCGCACTCCGGACAATCTAGAGACCGACATCGAAGATTTGTTTCCGGAGACGCTTTACGTCGACGCATTCAATGCCGCCTATGCAAAAGAACTCAAGGGAACCCGGCTCACCCTCGCTGATCTTGGCCGTCATCCCCGGGTCATCGAGCGCATCAATCAAGCACTCAAAGACAAGAACATCACGCTGCTGAAAGACGGAGGTTTCAATCACTACCGCGTCGCCCAGGCTCTGCTTCTAAATTTGACGGACGCCAGCCTCGCTGCAACAGACCTTCAACGCTTCGAAAGTCTTTTCGCACGCTTGAATCGAGCCTTGGATTGACGCAGTTGTCACACACTGGTGGCGCCGTGCGGCGAGAACGATAGCGTCCTGAGCGTCGACAGCCCAAACGTAGCTCCCAATTGTCGAGAACCAGATGCTCATCGGGCCTCATCCCCTGCTGGAAGTGTAAGCATCTCCAGACCGTCGATCTCACAGAAAACTTTGCCAGCTATTCCCTGAAGGTCGCCATACATCCCTGCAGTCGAGTCAAGGACCCCTCGAATCTGTTCCTCTCGCTTGGCCCAGAGGCGTGTCATCGTTCTTCGCTCCTTGTCGAGATCCTCGTGCATCTCCGCGAATCTCTCAACAATCGCTTCAACACGTTGTCGGAATCGAGGACCGGTCAAGTATTCGTACACTATCCCCATCTTTGTTTGTTGACCGTCCTTTGTCTGGCGCACACCAGCAAGCTCGATCATTGATTGGCGCAGAGCGATTGCAACAGGAAGAGCGCATCTTGGCTCGACTATCCAAATTCCTTCAATAAGGTCAAACCCCTCGACACCCTTCGGTAGCACCGTTGACACGATCAAACCGAAATCAGCTTTTGCCGCTCGTTGATCATCTTTAAGTTTGGCAAGCCACGCATCACTCCAGTTCTTCGTGCGCTTCGACTCCCACAGCAGCGTTCCACAGAGATTTCCCACCTGATTGACAACTCGCTGAATGATGTCGCCTCCGAATTGGCCTTTCGGGACGGGTCGTATAGTGTCACCAGGAAACTTGGCCTTCAACTGTGACTCTAACGCAAGCTCCTGAACCTCACCTTGAAGTTGTTGAGAACCCTGCTCTGCCTTGCGCTTCAACTCTTCTATCTGGCGCTGCATGGAGGCGATCGTCTCCTCTTTCTCAGCAACTTTGAGTTTGAGTCCTTCTTCCGCTTCACGACGCGCTTTGTCACGAACGGTGGAAAGCGACTCCTGAACCCGCTTCTCGACAGTCAGATCCATTTCTCGTTTCGCATCATCCAGTTCGCGTTCTTTGCGGATCAGTTGCGCCTGTGCCTTTTGAGCCTCAGCGAGCTTGTTGTCTTTAGTTTTCAAGGCTTCCTGGAGTTCCAACACCTCCTTCTCCTTGCGATCAATATCCGCCGAGAGGAGCAAACGAGCTTTCTTCGCTTCTTGAGCAACAATGGTTTCCCGCTCGTGAGTCAACTTTGCCGCTACTTGCTCGTCAACCGATTTCTGGGCCTTGGCCACCGCCAGCTGCGCCTCGTGTATTGCGACTTCACGTTTCCCGATCTCAGATTCTTGGCGGGCCAGTTTCGCCTCATATTGTTGCCGAGTAGCCTCAACAAGAGGAGCCGCCAAAGACTCCGTGAGCTTGATCTCTTCCCGACACTTCGGACAAACGATCACAGGTTCATTCATACGGTAACTCCACTTCCTTTTCTCGCGACGACCAACAACTAGCGAGTAACACGCCAACCGGCCTAATTCACACTCCGAAAGGACTGCAANNATCGGCTGGGTCCTTATAAAATTCGATACTAATTTTTGTCCACAACTCATCCGGAAGATCATTCAGTTGCCGGCGAGCTGAAACAGGCATCAACAAAGTCTGAGCTTGCTTGTCAATAGCCAGTTCCGCAATGCGGATGGCATTAGGTATCATGTCGATCGAGCCACCCAAATTTAAGCTACCCACAATAATTGTCCCGCCGCGAGTGTTCTTCCCGAGCAGGGAGCCGCACAGCGCCACCAAAACCGGCAAAGCCAGCCCCCCTCCGGTTTTGTCGGCGTCCATGGCTCGGATCTGAATTGAGAACTCGTGTTCACGAGGATCGCGGTCACCGACGAGCTCTTTCGACCGCTGGTAAAGATTCTGCTCTCCCACCTTCACACTTTCTCGGAATGCTTGCGGCGGAGGTTGGTTCAGTATCTTCACTCCGCCGCCCGGTCCACTCGTGACCTCAATTCGGTAAAGACCAGGCCCAGATTCGGGAGTGCCCATGCTAGAAGACCACACTTGCCCTGGCGGTAAAGGATCGCTTTCGATTGCCTCGTCACTATGCAACTCGGGGGTCGAAACAAACTGTTCCACTCCTTCGAGTCCCATGCTGTAACTGAAATGAGTATTCCTAAACTCGCTCTTGAAGCAGCGCTTTTGCTGTTCTTTTATTCGACGCCGAGATTCGAGCGCTAGCCGAACGACCCATTCAAGATCTTCATCAGAGATCGGCATCTCTGGTTTAGGGAAGAGGAGCTTCACCAAGCCGCTGACAGTTTTCGTTACCCCCTCAATATCACGACCGCTGAGTGCGCCGCCGAGATACACCCGCCCCTGAATTACGTTGCCCCGACTCTGAGACCGCAACTTTGACCAACTTTCACTCAGGAAATCGCTAACAAGTCCAAAGTGATCGGTCAGGTGCTCGGCTGGGCTTACTTTCGGAAAATCCCAGCCAGGAGCGAAGGCATGTAAACGATCCATGAATGCGGTGTCATTTCGCATCTCTGGAGGTAATGGGCTTAAGAGGTGCCCTACCCGTTGTTGTTGCTCGACATCTACGTCAAAGTTGCCCACCATGACAATTCCACCTTCAGCGCGGATATTCTCTTTGCCCCGGCTGAACTGTCCGGAAGCCATATAGCCTTTCATGATGTTGACGCCGTCCTTTTGATCAAAGGAAATACCTGAGATTTCGTCGAAACACACAACGTCGTATTGACAGACGAGACCGCGCTGGCCGCTGGCATTGTTAACGAACATCTTCGCAACGGTGGCCTTACCGCCGGAAATGAGGTGTGCGTAGGGTGAAATCTGCTGGAAAAGGTGACTCTTGCCTGTTCCACGTGGCCCAAGCTCGACCAGGTTGTAATTTCGTTCCACAAACGGGATCATTCGCAACAAGGCAACTCGCTTCGCAGCCTCATCAAGAGCAGAAGGCTCTAGCCCAATTGACCGGATAAGCAGATTCTTCCACTCCTCGGTTGTGTACTTTTCTCGACCGGCGCAGAACACATCGAGTACGTCCGACTTTGACATCTGAATAGGACGAAGACTCTCGATTCCGAACGGCCGCCCACTGTTTTCCTGGGCCACGATTCCGTCGTATATCAGATTCACTTCGGCATAAAAGCCATCCGTGAGCATCCGCTCATTGTCACGGACGAGGTCACCACCAATCCGAACGTCGCGCACACCAAGACTTGGAAGCTCTGCGATATAGCAGTCATTTCGCGTGTCGAGCCGGGCCTTGACTAAATCGATTAACTTGACCGAGCCCTGCTCCTTTGCGCGAGCCTTGAAGAGCTCTTCTTCGCCAGTCCGAACTGTGCGGTCTTGAAGCTGTTTCTCAACAATGGTCAGACCTTCGCTGATCTCTTGCTCGTTTGTACTAGCGCAGTAACGTCCCAACAAGAACTCCACAACATAGGTCGGTACGGGATACTGCCGGGCATACTTGCGAACCAAATCCTTTCGGACAAGGTAGCCGTCATAGGCCGACGCTGTGATCCGATCTAGAGCATCCAATTCAAGGCTCATCATTTCTCTCCAACTGATGTCGACTTCTGGCTCAATACGGCGCCGCCTGAATCGATGAGAACTACCATCGCAGCCGACCCCTCGTGCTTGTCATCCACCACAACCAAATTCGCCTCGCCGCCGGCCCCGACCTCTTTGATTGCAGCCACGATGCTCGATCCCACTTGCTTCCAATTGGTCCGTAAATCTACTCGCACAGTTGGATCATTCGTTTCGACTTTGACCTTGCACCGCATCCCTCGCCATTCCACCGACAAGATCGAAGCATGAACGGCTTCAACTCCGTGCTCTACAACGATTTCAGGCACAACGCATTCTTGTAGGCTCACTCCGCCATGAGCGTATTTGTCTCCCGCTCGAAAACTCGCGATCCCCTGCGGGGAGGTTATGCGGATATCGGGATTCCAATGCCACGGATATGAAGGAACGGGTGCATCGGCTTTTGCCAGCGCACATCGAGCCCATTTCGTTGCTGTCAAATACGCTGGTAAATCGACCTTCGGCAAACCCTTCGGGAGCAAAAGCCAACCATGATCTGTTACTACCCGAACCTTCTTCCACCCTGCGTCCAAGAGTTGCTTTACGCGATCAGCAGCGTTTATCACTTCCGTCTTCGCTCGTATCGCAAGGTCATCAGGATGGGCATGACCATAAGAATCGATGGCTCCGAACTCTGCCCATCCGCCAGATGCCGCTCCGCTAGGAAATCTCGTCTCGGAGTTTTCGAAAATCTCGACTCCCCTCGCCGACAGCGCGTTCCGCAATACAGGTGCAGTCGCTTGCTTAATACCTAGCAGAGGAGTGAAGTCTTCGGCTGAGGCCCCGTGCAACTGACCTGGAATTGTCATCACTACGGCCTTTGCCGTCGCTGTGACGGTCGGCAATGGGGAAAACCGGAACCCCACTCTCGCAATGAGGCCGCGCTGTTCTAACTCCGCAGCCATTGCAGCGCCGATGTCAAACCGCATACCATCGATGAAGAGCGTGCAGACATCGTGCTCAAAAGGAACTGTCGAAACCACCAACTTGCCGGCCTTTCGAACCAGCTCTTGAAAGTGACGTGCTGAGGCGTCCAGCCAGGGCTCATACAGGACCTGAACCACGCGCTTCATGGTCGATGCATCAGAACTTGTTTCACGGAATCGCGAAAGGGCGTCAATTGCAGCCCAGTCACAAAGGTATCCACTACTCGCATAAATCTCAGCGGCAGCTTCTACCGTGGCTCCTCCAATGGGCGACTTACTCAACTTTGCTAAGGTCACCAGCGGCTCAAGAGCCATAGCCCACGGGCTCAGTCCAGTGCGCGCCCAAACCCACGTCCTCCTGACGCCATGTTGAGCTTCCAATGCTTGTACCCGCGCCGCGGCTGTTGCCTGATCTAGTCCAGCGAGAACCTCAAGATCTTTCCTTAGCTCCGCCTCTTCCGATTCGTTAATAGCGGGATTGCGAGATTCGTCAATCGCGAGACTCCCCGGCGTACGTAGGAGTTTTGAAACACCCGGATACGAAGCCGGAGACTCGCTGAACCTCAGCCAGACGGGATCAAGACCATGGTCTCCCTCTGCAATCGCCTTGATCGCAGCTTCTGTTCCGTCCGCGGGATCAATTCCGAATTCGGATTGGCAACGATTCCTAAAAGCAACCCAGCGATCGGCTTGGCTCTCTTCAAAACGCTCAGGCGCGTTCAACCATTGCAGAAGATCACGTATCGGATCTGAAACTGAGAGACGGTCAAAATCATCTGCATCCAATCTCCGTCCGGACATCGTGTGGATATCGACATCGACCAGAAGAGGCAAATTGCGTCCAATTGCTTCTTCGGTACGCTTGTCTTGGGCGATCTCCAGACCAAGGCCTTCGTTGGAAGTCAAGAAAGCCATGACCGTCCAATCTCGCCCATTCGACTGGTGCCAGACTCGACCGCGATACTGGAGTTCGATCAATGGAGCCCACTGCGGTGGGCAATCAGCGGCAGCGCGCAGCGTCTCGAGACTCACATTGGGAAGATAGAGAATCGGTGTTGTGCCCAGAGCCGGAGCCTCCGGCAAGGTGCGTTCTACAACGCACTTCAACCAAATCGCCGGCCCCATCCTTTGCTCCGGACGATAGTCACCCCAAGTGAAGAACTCAGGCATAGCTGCCCGCAACACCGGAGCCAAAGAGCACCACTCACCGGTCGCATCGGTCCACACGATTGCAACCGGAAGAGCTTGGCCTTCAGGCACGCGAAGCGTCCTTGCGAGGGACTCACGAAGTTTGTCGAGAAGCTTCATTGAACGCCTCGTGCGGCCTTCTTCTCTTCTAACGTGAGATGATGATCGTTCACTTTCCCCGACGAACTCTTAAACCAGGGAAACTCTTTCGAATCGTGAGCCGTTTCTTTACCACGGTCTTTGGCGTACTTGATGCTCGGTTGAACCCGAAGAATGCCCGGTTTCGTGGCTCTGTACACGCGGGCTGCCGTAATCCAGGGACGGATGTTGATGCGAACTCCGTCATTCAAGTCTGGGTCCCACCCGATTGGCTGTTCACCGATGGGCTTCCAGCGAACAAAAATATCGTAGGGAGGATTGCCCTCAAGAATTCGCTCTAGCTCGGCCTGGAGGTGCTCCGCCGCTGCAAGCTTTGTATCTGCACCTTCTACACCATTCGATACGTCCTGACGTTGGCGAGTGAGCCAATCACCCAAATACGAATAGATCAGCTTCTCCAAGTTTTTTCGGTCCAATTTGTGACAATTGACTAGGACATGGAAGCCATCCCGGAGGCCATCCCAGATGTGCCAAATGAACGGACGTTGCTNNGCAATGTTGCGCAAAGAACTTATCTCGCAGCCAATCCTCAAGCCTGCCCGAATGGCCTGCGGCTGCCAGCAACTCGGAGACCTTCCCGGCTCCCCAAGCATCCCCATAAGCACGAGAGAGAAGTCCGCGCAGCCGATCCGCAGCAGCCGCTTCCCCTTTGATACTGGCCAAAGACACAATACCGCTTTCATCGGCATACGATTCCAGGCCATCGGATGGGATAGAGACACAATCCAACGAACTTGCACCCGTCTGACGCGGCCAGCGATATCCCAAGAGACGGGCTACGCCCACTTGAAGAGCATGTTTTACCCGTGGAAACCCTTCGAATAGCCACTGCGTTGGATCATCTGATGATGGTCTCGGCAAGCCGGCGGGATAATCGTGTTCTGCAATCTGGGTCCAACGCGCAACATCGAATGGTACTTTGACCAGAGTCTCGTTAGTGACATTGAGCTTCTGAGACACTCTTCTTACCTGATCCCGGAACTCATTGCTTCGACAAAAACACCACAAAGCCGGAAGTAACTTCTCATCGACTGGGACGACAACATGGGCGGTATGGTCAAACATGTCGCCCGTGTAAAGGGTCGCAGGCATGTTACTCATCTCCGCGATCAAGATCCCTTTCCGTCCCCACGCTTCCACTCCCGACTTCCAGCCTCCGAGCCGTCCAGCTTCTTTCAACGCCATCGCATGGCGGTAGTAAGCACCTTTCCCATCTTCCCAACGGAGAAGATCACTTCGGCCTTCATATGTCCCTGTCTGCTCCGGCGCGCTCTGGGCGAAAACCCAGCCTTTTGCCAAATCGGGAAGCTCCCAAAATGAACGCATAAAGGGAGGGTTGTCACTAGTCGCGAACCCTTGCGCCGTAAAGGCCACCTTACTCATTAGTTTTTCGGCCCCTAGCCGATGCAAAGTGATGATGGTGTCCGGATTTTGAAGCTGATCCGCTTGCGACACAACAACCAAGGCGTCTCTGCGCAAACCAATTCCTTTAAGTTCCGGGGTTCCAGAAGCGGACACATCGATACCCACCAGTGCCTGACCGGCTCTTGGCAGCGCTGCGGTCACTGTGACCAGTGCAACATTCACAACCTCGCCGCTGATCGTTTCAAATGCTCTAGGCCCAAGTTTCGCTACAAAGTTCCATGTGATGTTCAGTAACAATTTCCTGCGAAGCTCCTTGTAGCCATCTTGGAACAGCCAGTTTTGCCGACACACTATTGCCGCTGACGCTCCATTGGAGCAAAAGGAAACACACCTTTCCACGAGACACGCACCTAGATCTGCTTTCGCAGTTGGGTGAAATCGGTCGCAATATTCCTTTAGGTCATCCACCTGTTTCGGCCGGCCTAAGTAAGGAACATTAGTTGCCACCAGCGTGAACTCTTGTGAAAGGATTCGAGCAGCATCAAGAATGCCCTGCGCAGTAATGGTGAGTTCATGGGTAACCTCATCAGCTTCTTCGAGCGCGAGGGCTCTCTCCAGCAGCGGTCTCGCTGCACCGAACTCAGCCGCAAACAGTGGCCCTCCAGCACGTTTCGGTTCTATGAGGCTTCCCAGTAACGGTGCCTTCTGAAAGAGTCGAAACAACGTTTGCATCGTGTCGCGCAAGCGACCATTCTCGCCCGCCAGTTCGATCCAGGTCTCTTCGCTTGCATTAATCCCGAGGCCTGAACAAGCAAGATTCAATTGGGGCAGTTGCGTGTGGCCAACTAAGCGCCATCCCGCCAAAGCGATATTGAATGCCGCAATCTGTGTGCAGCGCGGGTCTATCTCTAAGCCGAATAGGTTGTCACGTAATACAGCAACGACTGCTTCTTTTCGCGACAGACCTTCTTCTTCCATTCGACAACCGACAAGGATTGGCAGCGCGAATGTGAGGAAATGGCCGCTGCCCATGCAGGGATCCAAAATGCGGAGATCGCAAGCGTTTATCGACCAATTTTCAAACACGCCCGCCGCAGGCATTCCGTTCTCTCGCAGACGAAGATATGTCCACTCGTAGCCCGGAAGTGCCGTGCTCTTACCTTCTTTTATCCGCTTTGCTGTCCACCAAGCCCCCACAGTGTTATGCAACAAGCAAAGGACCATATAGTCCTCTGTGAACAATTGAGTCACTGGGGCAATCTCGTCCGCTCCAATCCTCTCTTCCGATCTATTAACCGTATCCTTCGCATCCTTCTGCCAAAATTGGTACACCCATCCAAGGCTGTCATCGGCAAGAAACACCTCGCGAGGGAGAGAGTTGAGTTTTCGTTCTAGCTCTAGCCGTTTCTCTGGTGGCAAAGGCACGCGCAAAGCCGGGTCGTCCGGTCTGAATACCGCGGTCAACAACATCCGTTGCGCGAAATCTGCTGCAAGCTCAATCCAGTCCCTTTGCTGCTTCAATCCCAGTTCCTTCACTTCATCGAGGGAAAGCGCGACGCCATGCTCCGGATGCAGCAATAGATCGTTTTCGGCAAGGAATCGAGCGAACAGCATTCGGTGCCAGTGTTCATAGGCGACCGCTTGTTTGAGGTGGGCAATGGTTTGGTTCCCACGCTGTGGATCGCGCTTGTCACCCAACTGCCGACCGTGGGCGCGAAGTTGATTCCTCAGCGTTCGCTCGTCTGGTGTAAGGGACGTATGCGGTTCGTGCTTATCAACCGCGAGACGTTGCAACGATCGTTCGGCGCCATCTTCAGCAATCTGACGCGCGCCGTTCTCGCCGGCGATGGTCTTCTCCAGAAGACGACGAAGNNTAGTTATTGAACCTGGACCG
Organism: Acidobacteriaceae bacterium; assembly: GCA_003135495.1. Taxonomy (GTDB): domain Bacteria; phylum Acidobacteriota; class Terriglobia; order Terriglobales; family Acidobacteriaceae; genus Acidiflorens. The sequence goes on from PLBX01000090.1 coordinate 10,830, forward strand.
GGCCTTTCTCGACTGCTTTGAGGAGCGCCGTCCGCTGTCGCTCCGCCCACTGTCGAACTTCGTCTGCGGTTTTCAAGAGTGCCTTCTCTACGGCCACCTGGCGAACTTTCGGTTCGAGAAGAATCGCCGCCTCTTTAAGCGCGTTTGAGACGCGACCTGAAACTGCATCAGCTTCAGCTGTGCGTGTTGCCAAATTGCGCTGATCTAGGGCGGCGAGGATCGACAGGTCGGTACCAGTATCGGCTTTTGGAGGTGCGGTAAGACCCACGTTCTGAAGCATAGTTTGTTGCTGCGCAGGCTTCAGTTTCTGCCAAGTAGCGTTTCCCGAAAGCTGTGCCAAACCTGCGGTGTAGGCCGTTTCGTGAGCCGATTGCACGGCATTCAGCGCCTTCCGCAATTGCTCGGTCAGTTCCGATTTCAACGAAGGAAGCGGATCGGTTGAATCCAGTAACCGACGTTCAAGACGAATCGCCTGAATCTGCTTACGGGCATCCAGCACTGAACTAAGCGTCCCAGCCTGTGCCTCTAGACGTTCCAACGTTTTCCATGCTGGTTCCCGCTGAGCGATCAAAGCCTTCGTTTTCTTCCATTCAGCAATGCGTGCCGTAACCGAATCGGATATGTCCCGCAGGCCAGCTAGCCTTTCGTTTCCCACTAGAGCGTGTACAGCCTCGACGTCGCTGACAGAAGGCTTTGATGGAAGGGGTGCATCTCCTCCCGCCTGACCAGCCAATGCCACCACTGCCTGAATGAAGTCGGGAGCTTTTTCGGTCTCTTCTCCTGACTTGCAGTTGATGTCCATCTTTTGAAAGAGTTTGCGCAACTTGAGTCGGTCCTCAAGGGAAACATTGGTCTTTTCCAGGCGGAACTCAGCCTTTGGGATTCGATTTTGATCCAGCTGACCCCGCTCAATGGGTGTGCCATTCAGCGTGACAACAAGCTGCTGGGAGCTATGCAGTGCTATCAGCGCAGCATCAACGGCGTCTCGGGGCCAGCCGAACGGCGATGCCTCAAGTTCTTTGCGAGTTTGCGTGCCCGTTTTACCTGACCCAATCGACTGGCGCACTTGTTGGCATACGGGATGCTGTTCAATCGGTCCTTCATACTTGAGAGGCTGGAAGGGTTGTTCATGGGCGGCACGTGCCCGCTTTATACAGTTTTCCCATGCCGCCGAAGGGGCGTCGGCCTTGTTGAATTGCGGAAACAGGCGAACCAGAGAATCCTCCGCCGCAGCCTTGAGTTTCGCATCCAGCGTTATTCCGAAAACCTCGCTGCCACCGCCTCGAATCACCTTCGCAGCTCCGACGATTTCCTTCACGAGATTGTCGCGAGCAATCACCGCAAGGTCACGGCGGCTCTCCAAGGCTTGTTTGGCTAACTGTCCTTCTTGCGTGCCTGGGGCACCCTTAGCATCTACCGTCTGACGAGCGGCCTCTGCCGTCGAAACCGCACTCAATAGCTCGTCGCGTGATTTTCTTGGGATGAATACGAAAATTGTTGGTGAATCCATTCCCGCTGAAATCGAAGCGTCGGTCATTGCCTTTTCTGTTGAGGAGAAACCGTCACGAATCCAGACAGGGATGGAATCACCTGTGGTCGGTGGTGCTTCTTGTCCTCGATGGATAACCAGAGATCGACTGACCTTCGCCTGGCCCTGAATCAGCTTGATGCCCCTGAGTGCCCGGTCCACCTCTGCAGCCAATAGCTGATCACGTTGCTCGTCGAAGTCAGCAGCGTTGTTCTTGAATTTGGTTTCTCGTTTCCGGAACTCATCGTCCCAAGCGCGGCCTTCTTCCGTTTGAATCCGAAATTCATTGCCGACCCGCATCAGAACCCCGTCGTCAGCAAGCTGCTTCAATTGGGCCGCAACGTCAGATCGAAGTTTCCCGTTGTCTCCTGTCAGGTCCTCAACAAGAAGATCCGCAATGTGTTCTGCATGTGCACGAACGCCGATGTCAGCACCCGATTCGGTCTTAAGTTGTCCGATAAGGAAGATCAGTCCACAGATTCGCTGCGTTAGTGGATTGGGCAGGGCGGCGATTCGATCATAGATTCCGCGCGGTAGCACGCCGGTTCCGATCAGTTTTGACGCCAACAAAGAATAGAGTTGATCAGCCGAGATCACTGCGCCGAGAGAGCTGTCCGCAAGGCGTTCCAGCGATTCGTGGATGATCCCCAACTGCGAACGCAACTGGCTTTGCGTTCCAGCCGCATCTACCTGCCGAAAACACTCTTCCCAAAAGCGGCGACGAACCGGCAATAGAGGGTAATCGTCAATGATGATCGCTTGGTCGCTGGTCCGTTCTCCAATCTTCGTACCTTGCAGCTGGCGAGACACTTCGCCTGCGTGCCGGCTCAACAACTTCTCCACCTCGGAGCGGGCAGCGGGCTGTTTCTTGAGCAGCACTTTTCGCGTTACGACCTCAACGTCTGTGTCTGAAAGCTGAACCCGGATCAAGAAACGGTCCAGCATCTTCGCAAGAAGCTCCTGCCCGGTGAGCGCAGACTGGCCCGCGCCGACGAGCATTACCTGACTGTCCAGCTGCTTGGAGAGAACTTCAGCTATTTCCGTGATCGTTACGGACCTATCAACAGAGTTCCCGATATACTGCTGAACCTCATCAAGGATGAGGATCGTGCACGGGAGCTTTCCATCTTTGCCGGCACGCTTGAGAACACGCTGGAACGTCGAGAGAAATTCTGTTGAAGTTATGTCCGTTGTGCGCGGCGGAAACTGTTTCCGCAACGTTTCGCCAACCTGCGCTTTGTTCGAGGCAAAGTTTGGATCACATGAAAGCAGCGCCTCGCGAATAATAGGACTGACATAAAGGTCTCCCAGTTCTTTTTGCCAGGTTTTCCCGGCTGCCTCAACGGCCCCTTTCACTTTTCCTAAAAATTCCTGCTCCTCCAACCACAGTTGAAATAACGCGAGGGGGTATTGGTCTGGAAGATCAACGGCCCTGAACAGGATCGCCAAAACAGACTGCCGAACAAGATCGGAGGTGCCAGAAGGCAAAGTGCCTGCGGCAGCCAGTAGGCCACCAGATTTGCGCCCGGCGATATCCAGCTCCCGCAGAGCGCTGAGTACATCTTGAGGAAGATCCTGAACCAGGCTTCGAGCGGTCGCCCCATCGGGGAATACCGTGTTCTGCCACAGATGACAGAGCATCTTCAGGAGGTGAGATTTGCCACTGCCATAGAAGCCACTGACCCAAGCCGCTTTTTGACTCGGCTGAGACTGTCCTCTTAAATATGATTCGAGAATCCTCGCCATGCCATCCGAATACTGTCCCTCGCAAACGAAACTCCCCAGCTCACCACGCAACTGCAAGAGCATCTTCTCGTCAGCCGCTTCGTTCTGAATGCGAGCCTGGCCGTTGTTTGCCAGAGGATTTCGTGATGGATCGCGGAGAAGAACCTGTTTTATTAGCATTAGGAAAGTCCTGTACTGTCGAGAGTGATAGGCACTGCAAGATAATTCCACCCGTCCCGAGCATCGAGAAGGCGGTAATTGTTTTGCTCATACTGCCCAGGGAAGAAAACGACAAGTCGCCCACGGATCGAGGGTTCGACAAGCTTCAAAACCTGCGAAACTCTAGTAAACGCGAACAAGGAGCCAACACTNNCACCCAGAACTGCCACAACTGATTCATTAGGGACATCCTTGCTTTCCAGAACGGCCCGAATCTTCGACGCGACGAACGCCGTGAAGTCGGATTCGAGCTTCAGCTGAAGATCATCTGGGCATTCAAAATATGCGTCCCTGTACTCAGTTCCGGAAAGCCACTCTGCAAAGGCTGACGCAACATTGATTTCGAACCAATCGTGATTCGCGTCCTTAGTCACGATTTCAAATTCCTCTTTGTGTGCCAGGATGTCACGTTCAAGTTCCTTGTCATAGACAATCATGATCACTCGCTGAGAATCGGCGATCGTCCGCTGCCAGGCCGTCGCGATATGTTGGCCATAAGTCTTTGCCAGTAACTGAATGCGGCTCACCTCGTACCTCCCATACTCTTCTGATCAAGCCGTTCCAAATTCAGATCGAGTACGTCTCCTGCAACTCGAAGATCGAGCAGGCCAATCCGCTTCGCCTCGATAGCTAAATCCAGCGCGTGCGAAGGCGTGCAATCCAATATCTTGATCCAACCTGAAGTTAAGAGTTCGGTACCCTTGAAACCCAGGCCTACTCCTAGATAAAGCGCAAATGCCACGGTTTGAGGAGTAGCTCGCACCCGACGACGAATCTTGAAAGTGCGACCGTTTAAGTGACCGGATTGCGTCCAAGAGCTGGCTGCATTACGTGCAACTTTGCCCAGCGTTGAATCATTCAATCTCTCACCGACGGCCAATCGAAGATGGGTCTTCATGGTATCCCGCTGTAACTGGGCTCCATCCGCCAGTGAAAGAACAGATTGGGCAGTGGCCATCAGCAAGGGGTCTCTAGCTAGTGCCGCCGAAAACGCGAGAAGGGCCTGGGACGCAGGATCAAGCGTCCAGAGGCGCCGGAGAACCCGGAAAATTGGCACGTCCGGGTCGATACCATACAGTTCACTAAGGCGCTGCAACGTCAGCCGACGAGTCGAAGTTGTCGGCTTTCTCAAACAATTTCCCTCGACAACAGCATCCACGTAATTTTGCCGGGAACCTGTAGCAGGAACTGCCGCGAGCACCGCACTGAGTTCGGGCAGCATCATCGTCCGACTGGTGTGCGTGCCTCGTTGCCCGAGGCGAAACCCAAGATCAAGCCGTAGAAATCGCCCCGGCTTTTCCGCCGAGAAACTAATTTTAAAAGCCGGCAAACTTGCCGGCGAATAATTAACCATCGCCATACGGCGTATCTGACCCCATTACCCGTGGCATGTCAAGGTAAATCATATGTTTAGCCGGCAAACTTGCCGGCTGAACCGAAGTGTATTTGTAACTTATTGAATTATATGACGTTTATTACAATTGCCAACCTTGTCCAGCGGTACACGGCAAAGAGGAGTGGCTTTAAGAGAATGGAGACATCTACAGCACCCCAGCCGCAGACAGGAAATTCACCCGGTGAACTCGTTCTCCGACAGCTGCGGCCACGTCCTGGGAAACGTCTACGCGAGAACTCCGTGACTCCGGAGCCATCGCCACAGATCATCTTTAACTTCACAAATAGCCCGGCACTTGATCGTGCCGAGCCCGATGTG
>PLBX01000112.1 GCA_003135495.1 Acidobacteriaceae bacterium
ATCATGGGACACGAGGACGTTGTCCCCGTCGATCGGGCGCACTGGACAGTCGATCCCTTCGCAGCCACAGAGCGTGACGGCGTCCTCTATGGCCGCGGAGCCTCCGACGATAAGGCTATGGTGGCCGCGAATCTCGAAGTCTTTCTGCAACTGAAGCGGCTGCANNCCGCTCGATCGAGACGTCATTTTTCTTTCGGAAGCCAGCGAAGAAATGTCATCGCCTGCCGGCATGGCCACGATTGTTGAGCGCTATTGGGACAAGATTGACTGTGAATTTGCCCTCAATGAAGGCGGCGGTTCGCTGCTTGAGAATGGGCGAGTGAAATATTTTGGCGTGGCGACGGCGGAAAAACTTCCACGAGGCGCAACGCTCCAGGCTTCGGGCAGCAGCGGCCATGGCTCAGTGCCGCGCGTCGACAACGCGGTCGTACATCTTGCCGCAGCCGTCGCCAAGGCTGGCACATGGGATACTCCTGCCAGGCTCAATGAGACGACCCGCGCCTTCTTTGAACGGCTCGCCACAATTTCACCGCCGGAGGAAGCGGCCTGGTATCGCAATATTCTTGACAGCAAGGTGCAGGAAGAGTTGAAGCATAAAAAGCCGCAATATTATTCCATGGTGCGAACCTCGGTCGTTCCTACCATCCTGAAAGCCGGTTACAAATCGAATGTCATACCGCCGACTGCGGAGGCGACGCTCGACATACGGGCGCTTCCAGACGAAGATCTGCCAAAATTTCGGCAGATGTTATCTGCGCTTATCAACGATCCGCAAGTGAAAGTTGTCGCCGAAGACACTCAGTTATCGATGCCCCCATCGCCTCCGAGTAAGTTAGGTACGGAAATGTTTGCGGCGTTGGAACGCGCCCAGAAAGAAGTCAGTCCAGAGGCGATTACTTTGCCGATCATGACGACTGGCGCGACCGACTCTTCATTCCTGCGGGCAAAGGGCGTTCAGGCGTATGGGATTGGAGTTCCAAAGACTGAAGACGAGAGTCGCGGAGTGCACGGCAATGACGAGCGTATAGAAACGAAGCAGATCGGATTATTCGTACGTTACCTTTTTGTAGCTGTTACTGGTGTCGCTGCGCAACAATGAACCGATGAACAGCGGCCACAACGGCGGTTCGACCAGCGCTTAGGCTCCAAATCTTTCCGCAGCGCGGGCTCTGGCTTTGGCTGCTTCTTCCTCGCGATTTTTGGGCGGCGCGGCCGTGTCGAGCGAATGCAACAGGCGAGACGATATCGCGGCGATTTCTTCGACTGCGGCTGAGAAGGCATCCTCGTTTGCCTTCGACGGCTTGTTAAAGCCAGTAATTTTGCGGACGAATTGCAGCGAAGCGGCCCGTACTTCGTCATTCGTAACGGGCGGATCGAAGTTGAAAAGAGTTTTGATGTTGCGGCACATAGCGCTACTCCCGCCAGGATTTCTCACATTTTCTCATAAATAAATCCGGTCGCATGCCCGTGTGTTCCACGTAGGTCTTTAACAAACTCTTGCAATTTGGCGGATCTTTTCTCCAAAAACCAACAAAATACTCTTGGTACCATGGTACATTAACACCATGGTCGATGACTCTGGATTTTTAATCGAGCGGGTTCAAACCGGAGTCCGCATGGAAAAGCGGCTTCTAAAAGTGCTCAAAGCCCTCGCTGAATATCACGACATGTCTCTCGGGGACCTGCTCGAAGGCATTGTGCTGCACGCTTTTGATGGCAAGGCTCCATTTAGTCCTTCGACGCTGGAGCGGATTCGAGATCTCAAGAAATTCTACGATCTGGATCTTGATTCCAGCGCCAGTCACCGGCTCACCGAGATCAAGAAGCAAAAAGGAAAAGTCGGAGGACAGGGAAGCAGGCCCAAACCGCGCGGCGGAAAACGAACATGAACGGCGACGAGTTGATCCAGCAGTTCGAATCGGGCTTGACACCCGCTGATTCGTTTCATCATGCGGACCACATCCGCCTGGCGTTCGAGTATTTATCTCGCTATTCGGTGTTTGAGGCGCTGCAGCGATTCTGTGAGGGATTGAAAAGCTTTGCCGCCGCGCAAGGAAAAGCGCAGCTCTATCATGAAACAATTACCTGGGCCTATCTGCTTCTGATACGTGAGCGTATGGCCCGCGCCGGGGGCGTGCAAACGTGGAGTGAGTTTGCCGAGAGTAATCCCGATCTCTTCGTCTGGAAGGGTGGCGTGCTGTCGACGCTCTATTGGCAGCAGACGCTCGACTCCGATCTTGCCCGGTGCACGTTTCTTCTTCCCGATCGCGGTCTGTAACTTCTCCGCATCGAACCCTCACCTCTATCCTTGAAGCGCAGAGGCTTCGGCGTTAGTATGTCGATTCGCTGCTAATACGATTTATTTAGAGGCCTCATGCCCCAAAATTATGTTCCTATATTTCTTTTTCTGGCAGTGGTCGGCGTTCTAATTCCGTTAACGCTGCTGATTACGAAACTCATTCGAACGCAAAGTCCAAACCGGACAAAGTTAATGCCCTATGAGTGCGGCATTGATCCGTATGACAGCGCTCGCGGGCGCTATACCGTGCGTTACTACATCATCGCCATCTTGTTCGTTGTGTTCGACGTGGAAACGATTTTCCTCTTTCCATGGGCGGTGAAGTTTAGGGCGCTCGGTGTATTCGGCTTGATTGAGATGCTGGTTTTTCTGGCCATCCTGATCGTTGGATATTTATGGATATGGAAGAAAGGCGCGCTGGAATGGGTATAACAACGTAGGGGCGACGCCCTTATCTGTCCAGCGGAGCGCAGCTCCGCAAGATTATTGCTTGTTCACGACGATCTAATGCCGAATCTACCCAACTCTGAGACCTTTACCGCCAGCCGATGGACCAAAGGCAATCTGTTCTTTCCGGTGCGCATTATCGTTACTCCGCAACACGTGAGCCGGACAAAATCGCGCCTGTTTGGCAGCACCGAAGAAAGCATCGCGCTGGGAAAGGTCGCCTCGGTGCAGATTGCGACCGGAGTGATCTGGTCCAATATTCGTATTGATTCCTCCGGCGGCAGCGATCCCATCACCAGCCACGGCCATCGCAAGGCTGACGCGCTCCGAATTCGCGAGTTGATCGAAAGCTACCAAGCGGAGCAACGGAGATGACGGTGTCCGCTGATCGTCTCGGTAGTGGCTCATTTTGAATTTCCCCTCTGACCATGGGGTCATCCTGAGCTTGCGA
>PLBX01000239.1 GCA_003135495.1 Acidobacteriaceae bacterium
CGGCAAGTTATATGGCCTGAACGCCAGCGGATGGGCGCCGCGAGCACTCACCATCGAGCACCTTAAGGCCAAAGGCGCGACCGCGATGCCGGCGGCAGGCATTGACTCAGTCACAGTTCCGGGCGCTGTCGCGGGATGGAACGCGTTGCACGAACGCTTTGGACGCCTCGCTTGGAAAGATCTTTTTCAGTCCGCAATTTTTTATGCGCAGGACGGCTTTCCGGTTCCCGAAATTATCGCCTCTTATTGGGACGATTCAGTGGATTGGATCGCCAAGGATCCAGAGGGGCAATGAGTGTACCTGCCCGCCGGCAAGCCTCCAACGGTAGGACAAGTTTTTCAAAATCCTGATCTAGCGAAGGCGTTGCGCTCGATTGCGCAAAATGGAGCGGCTGCGTTTTATAAAGGCGACACTGCCCGTGCCATCTTGAACACATCGCAAAGCATGGGCGGAACGATGGCGGCTGATGATCTTGCCGAATTTTCGCCGGAGTGGGTCGAGCCCATTTCAACTACCTATCGCGATTGGACTATCTACGAACTTCCTCCCAACGGCCAAGGCATGGCGGCACTTGAGATGTTGAATATCATGGAGACTTCTCCGCCATCGCCCGATGGGCCGCTCAGCGTTGCCGAATTGCACAAGAAAATCGAAGCCATGAAACTGGCCTACGCCGATCTCGAACGCTACAACGCCGACCCGCGTTTTGCGAAAGTTCCGGTGAAGGGGATACTGTCAAAACAATATGCGCAGGAGCGCGCCAAGCTCATCGATCCCAACCAGGCCAACTGTGCGGTCGCAAATGGCGCGCCGCCAATGAGTGACACAACTTATCTCTCGGTCGTCGATCGTGAGGGNNTATTCTCGCTCGATCCGCAGTCTCCGAACGCGCTCGCCCCGCGCAAACGGCCTTTCCACACCATCATTCCCGCTTTCATGGAGCGTGGCGACCAGCACGTCGGTTTCGGAATCATGGGCGGAGCAAACCAACCGCTCGCTCATGCGCAGTTCGTTTCCAACGTAGTTGATTACGGTATGAATATTCAGGAGGCATTGGAGAGTGCCCGCTTTACCGTTAGCCCGGAGCGCGGGTGCAACATTGTGATCGAGTCGAGAGTTACTCCAGAGGTGCGGCAGAAGCTTTCCGCAATGGGTCATCAACTCGACGTGCGGCATGAATACACCACGGCGATGGGACGCGGACAGGCCGTACTGCACAACTCTAAAACAAAAGTGAACTATGGAGCCTCCGACGCTCGCGCTGATGGCGCCGCTGTACCCGAGTCACCTGCAATGCATTGAGCTTTAGTAGTGTGTGGAGCGGGCGCCCTCGCCCGCTGCTTTTTATTTACCCGCTGCTCTTTACTCTAGGAGATTTAATGTCTCGCGATTTCCAACCTCCCAAGAACAATTCACGACGCAATTTCTTACGCTCCGGAGCTTTCGCTACCCTAGCAACCGCTGCTTACCCAGCGATAGGCGCGGCTCGCGTGATTGATAGCGCAACTTCATCTGCAGCCATCCCTACTAGTTCAGCCCCCGACTTTGAACTCGACGAAATCACCATCGACTCCCTGCAGAAGGCGTTTGAATCCGGTCAATATTCTTCTCGCTCGGTGACCGAAAAATATCTAGCCCGTATTCAGCAGATCGATAAAGCGGGGCCGATGCTCAACTCAGTCATAGAGCTCAACCCGGACGCCATAAGGGTCGCCGAGGGGCTGGACGCGGAGCGCAAGAAGGCGGGCGCTCGCGGCCCGCTGCATGGAATTCCGATTCTTATCAAAGACAATATTGATACCGGCGAGCGCATGAACACGACCGCCGGATCGCTCGCGCTGCTCGGATCTCAAGCTCCGCGGGACGCTTTTGTCGCCGCGCAACTGCGCAAGGCTGGCGCCGTAATCATCGGTAAAACGAATCTCAGTGAATGGGCCAACATTCGCTCCAGCCATTCAACCAGCGGCTGGAGCGGTCGAGGCGGGCTAACGCGAAATCCCTACGCGCTTGACCGTAATCCTTGCGGATCAAGTTCGGGAACGGGGGCCGGCGTTTCGGCGAACCTCTGCGTGGCGGGAGTTGGAACAGAAACTGATGGATCGGTCGTTTGTCCGTCATCCGCGAACGGTCTGGTGGGATTGAAGCCAACGGTTGGGCTTGTAAGCCGCAGCGGGATTATTCCAATCTCGCATAGCCAGGACACTTCGGGTCCGATGGCGCGCACGGTGCGCGACGCGGCGATTCTTCTCAGCGCCATGGCCGGAGCAGATCCGGAGGATTCGGCGACCGCTGGCAGCCAGGGCAAGGCGGTCGCCGATTACACAAAATTTCTCGACCCAGCGGGATTGAAGGGCGCGCGGCTGGGTGTGGCGCGAAAGTATTTCGGCTTCAACGATGCAGTCGATCGGCTGATGGAGACGCTTATCGCCGAGATGAAGTTGTCCGGCGCTGAGATCATCGATCCCGCCGACATTCCAACGTTTGGCAAATTCGACGAAAGCGAAATGACGATTTTCTACTACGAATTAAAGGCCGATCTCGCCTCGTATCTGGCGCGTCGTGGCAATACATCGGTTAAGAATCTGAAAGACGTGATCGAGTTCAACGACCGCAATCGCGACCGCGAAATGCCTTACTTCGGCCAAGATATTTTTATTAAATCGGAGCAGAAGGGTGGGCTCGACTCCAAGGAGTATACGGATGCGCTTGCCCTGAATCATCAGTTGACCCGCGCTGAGGGAATCGATTTCATCATGGACAAATTCAAGCTTGATGCGCTTGTGGCTCCAACGGGAGGTCCCGCGTGGCTTACTGACTTGATCAATGGTGACCACTCCGCTGGTGGCAGTTCAAACGCTGCAGCCGTCGCGGGCTATCCAAACATCAATGTGACAGCCGGCAATCTCTGGGGATTGCCTGTCGGCATCTCGTTTTTTGGACGTGCNNCGCTGCTGAAAATTGCCTATTCATTCGAACAGATGACCAAAGCTCGGCACAAGCCGCGCTTTCTGGCGACGGTTGATGAGAGAACCACGAAAACTTCTTAAACACAGTGAGCACAAAGGGAAACTCGCGCACAGGAAATCCGCTTTCTATACTGACACCGTCTTACAGCTTCTGAAGAAGTGCGGCTAGCGTATCGATTGCGAGATGGCTGGCGTGGTTGGAGACTTGCGGGAGGCCTCCGACTTTCCTGACCAACTCTTCCCTGCCCAGTTGCCGCGCTTCGTCCACGTTCTTGCCTTTGACAAGCTCCGTTAGAGCCGATCCACATGCCATTGCCGGGACACATCCTTTGGCGCGGAAGCAAATTTCAGCAATACTTGTGCCTTCCAATTTAAGAGTGAGTTCGAGNNATTTTCCAATTGCGCTGTAGCGTCCGGGGCCGCCACTTCACCGGCATTGCGTGGGTTCTTAAAATGGTCGAGTAGTTCGTCCGAGTACACACAGCGATTGTAATGCGCGGAATAATGTCAGGCACCAGTAAAGCGTGGTTGTTCGGACGCAATTTGCGCTTCAGATGTTTCCTGCAAGCGGTTTCGAGTCCCCTACAATATAGGCATGAATGGATTGCCACATCCGCGGCGAATCGCCTGCCTGCAGCCCAGCGCCACCGTCATTCTTGCCAGCGTGGGTAAATTGGATCGCGTCGTCGCTTGCACAAGATACTGCGCTGAGGTTGTTCCTGAATTAAGGAGCGAAGTGCGCGCCAACTTCCACGCAGAAAGCGCGAATGCATCGCGGCTTATTGTTGCCGACTCGTGGACATCGAAGGCCAGCGAGATTCTCGCGGCCCGGCCCGATCTGGTGATCGCTGCCGTCCCTTACCAGGAACAGGCAGTGGTTGAAATTCTCAAAGCGGGCATTCGATTTCTTGGCCTCGCACCGCATTCCTTGGATGACATTTATACCGACATCGCGTTGATNNCCTTAGATGACATTTATACCGATATCGCGTTGATCGCGGGAATTGTCGGCGCGGGAGAACGTGGTGCCCGTGTGATTTCTGATATGCAAGCGGCAATTGAAGACGTGCGTCTCCGCACGGCGAAACTGCCTCAAAAACGCGTGTTCTGCGAGGAGTGGGGAAAACCAATCATCGCATCCCAGCCATGGGTCGCGGAACTGGTGCAGGCGGCTGGTGGCCAATTCATGGGCAAAGCCGGCGGCCAGTGCTCCGCGGAAGAGATCGCTGGAATGAATCCGGAGGTCGTCATTGCGTCGTGGTGCGGTGCCGGCGATCGCGTCCCCCTAAAGAAACTCGCCAAGGAGAGAGGCTGGGACGGCACCGCCGCTGTGCAGAATTCTCAGGTCTATTGCATTTCTGATGAGCTTTTGAATACTCCGGCGCCCACATTGATTTCAGGACTGCAAGCGCTGGCATCCGCTATCCACCCAGACACGTTCGGCCCCCAGCAAGGACTTCGTTGTATTACAGAAGCACCGCGGACCCGAGTTTCACACCAACAATGAAGTCGAGAAATTGATTTAAGATTGATGCATGGCAACCATTCCTAAGGCTCAAAAGCTCGATGAAATACGCAAGGAAGCGCTGCGCCTGAGTGGCGAAAAGCGCTCGGCCGATCAACTTATGGAAAGCATTACTTCTCTGCTCAATGCAGAGATGCTGAAATACAACTGGGTGGGTTTCTACATGCTGGACGAGACGGCCGATCCCCCTGTGCTTGTCCTCGGTCATTACTGGGGAGCAATGACACCGCACACGCGCATTCCGCTGCATCAAGGTATTTGCGGTGCAGCTGCATCGTCGGGGAAAACGGTGGTTGTGGATGACGTAAAGAAGGATCCGCGATATCTTGCCTGCTCCCTCGAAACCAAATCAGAAATCGTTGTTCCAATTTTTGTGCATGGCAAAGTTGCGGGCGAGCTCGATATTGACAGCCATTTCTCTGCGGCCTTTGGGCCTGAAGATCGCGAACTGATCGAGTGCTGCGCCGAACTTGTGGGCAAGCGCCTGGAAACATCGTAGTCCGCAGTACGTTATCGCTCTCAATCTCCAATCGAATTCCCGGGCCTTCGAAATTATGAAACGTGTTGTCGCAGCGCTCATCCTGAAAGATGACCTCATCCTCGCCTGCCAGAGGACGCGCCATCAGCCTATGCCGCTCAAATGGGAGTTCCCCGGCGGCAAGATTGAAGAGGGCGAGCAACCTCGCGATGCGATGCGACGCGAACTGGAGGAGGAACTCGGGATCGCGGCCGAGGTTGGCACCGAGGTCGCGCGTATCGTGCATGAATATCCAGGTGGCGGGTCGGTCGAGTTACGCTTCTTTCAAGTGCGCAACTATCAGGGAGAAATTGAGAACCGAATCTTCCGTGAGATTCGGTGGGTCACGCGCAAGGAATTATTGGAATTGGATTTTCTTGAAGCCGATCTGGGATTGGTAAGGGATTTGGCTGCCGGAAAAATTATTTAAGAATCGTCCTCTTCGATTTTTCAAACGATTTCGTAACCCTCGTCGCTCGCTAAGTTCTATCCCGCAGTGCCGCTCAGTTGTCCGTAGAGCCAGAGCATGGTCAGTCCAATCATAATCGCCGTGGTTGCCCATGCGATGATGTTGAAGGTTGGTTTATTTACGTATTCACCCATCAAATCCTTCTTGTTGATCAGCAATAACATGAAAATTAAAACAAAGGGTAAGACCGCGCCGTTGACCACTTGCGAAAATACAGCAATCTTAATCAGCGGCAGCCCCGGGATCAGTACCACAGCCGCTCCGGCTACGATCAGAGCGGTGTAGAGCCAGTAGAAGACGGGGGCTTCGGAGAATTTCCGTTGCACCCCTGACTCGAAACCTAATCCTTCACAAACGGTGTAGGCGGTTGAAAGCGGCAAAATTGAAGCCGCAAATAGCGACGCGTTGAAAAGCCCCAGAGCAAACAGAATATAAGCCCAGTCGCCCGCTAGAGGATGCAACGATTGAGCCGCGTCGGCGGCGTCACGAATATCGCGATTCCCATGCACGTAGAGCGTCGCGGCGCACGCAACAATGATGAACCACGCCACCACGTCCGTAAAAATGCACCCCAAAACCACATCGAGTTTCGAGGTTTTGTACTGACGGCGCGTAACTCCCTTCTCTACGATGGAGGACTGAAGGTAGAACTGCATCCAGGGCGCAATCGTAGTCCCGACCACGCCGATCACCATATAAAGATATGAAGTTTGCCGGAAGGCGGCCATTTGCGGCGGCTTTATGGTGGCCTTGACGGCCTCTATCCATGCTGGTTTGGCGAGCACCCCGGCAAATATGTAAGTGATGTAAAAAAATGAGGCCACCAGGAAAACTTTCTCAACGCTCTTGTATTGGCCTTTCACCGCGATGAGCCAGACAATCACGGCGCAGATCGGCACCGAGTAATACTTCGATACTCCGAATAGCCCCATGCTTCCCGCGATGCCGACAAATTCAGTAATAACGTTGCCGAAATTTGTGATCAGAATGCCCAGCATCATGAGGAACGTAATTCTCAGTCCAAACTCCTCGCGGATCAGATCGCTCAGCCCCTTGCCAGTCACCGCTCCCATGCGGGCGCACATTTCCTGCACCACAATCAGAGAGATCGTGATCGGGATCATCGTCCACAACAGCATGTAGCCGAACTGCGCGCCGGCCTGCGAATACGTCAGGATGCCGCCGGCGTCGTTGTCGACATTCGCAGTAATGAAGCCCGGTCCTACGACGGCGAAAAACACCAGGAGCCGGAACTTCCACGTTCTGAAGAATTTCATTCGCACAGCGCACCAGGGAGATCAAAAGCGGCAAAACAGAACGATCAGAATAAATGTTAAAAGCGTTGTGTGGATAGGCGAATGTGTGAAACCGAAAATTTTTTTGATTCCGTGGAGCGAAGTGAGCCGGCCCTATCTCTACAGTTTTGCGCGCAGCATGGCGATGACGTCGTCCGGTGTGATCACACCGGTCAGATGATTGTTTTCGTCAATCACCGGCAATGTCAGCAGGTTGTACTTGTCGAAGAGTTCAGCGAATGCGGTTTCTTTGGTGCCTTCGTGGCAGGAGATGAGGGGCTCCTGGGCGAGTCCAAGAAGAGGAGTAGTGGGAGGCGCCAAAACAATCTTCACCAGCGGCACGGCACCGGCCAGTGTCCCTTGAGAATCGGTGAGATATATGGTGCTCATATTTTCCATGCGGCCTTCGAAAGTGCGCATGGCTTCGATCGCGTCGTGAGCGGTTGCTGTAACTGGCAGCGCGATAAACTCTGTGGTCATGCGCCCGGCTGCAGAATTTTCTTTGAACTCTAATAAGTCCGAAATCTCCTGCCGCTCTTCCGGCTGCATCTGTACCAGGATGGCCTCTGACCGCTCGGCCGAAAGATCGGCNNCCATCTCCTCGACAATATCGGCGGCACGATCCGAATCGAGCGATTCCAAGACTGCCTTTTGCACCTTGGGAGCCAGCTCTTCCAAAGCGCCGGCGGCAATGCCTTCGTCGAGCGTTTCGAATACTGCTTCCCGCTCGTCGGGAGC
>PLBX01000142.1:0-2461 GCA_003135495.1 Acidobacteriaceae bacterium
ACGGCGCTGTGCTAAGGATGAGAAGAATTTGTAGGAGAAGTGGGCAAAGTAACATTCTGCCGGTTAGGACGGATCTTCTTAGTAATAGCGCCCACGCTCTGGTACCACGCCACCACCCAGGGAACGATCAGCGAATACGCCAGCCGCGCGCCCCAAGTTCGTACAGGAGTTCTGCGAAGATCGGCCCAGTCCAGCCGAAACGCAAAATAAATTTCGAGGGCCAGCACGCATAACAGCAGAATCGGCGAGTAAACAAGCGCCAGCACAGCAAGAATCTCGGCCGCGCAGCGCGCCACATTCCGCCACAATCGCGACGAGCGTCCGCCCAATACTCCATCGGTCACCGCATAGCTGACCATCTGCCGCACCGCCGACCGGAAAGTATGGCGCGGCTGATATGAAGCCTTGGCGCGTTCCGGAAAAGCGGGCGTCACTAGCTTGCGCACCTTGGAATCGAAGACAGTATCTTCGCCGAGAAACACGGTCTCAGGAAATCCGCCAACCCGCTGCCACAAATCTTTGCGAAAGGCCATGGACCGCGCCGTGCACGATTTAGTCGGCGCGTCCGGATTTAGCTTCACTCCAAAAAATGGCGCCGAAGCCACATCCCACACCGTCGATTTCGCAGGATCGATCCACGCTCCGCCCACGGAATACTGAAACTCACCCGACAAAATCGGTGCCGTCAAGTTCCCAAGCCAGTCCGGATCATGAGTGCATCCCGCATCGGTAAAAGCAACGACGTCCGAAGAAGCCGCGCCCACAGCCACATTGCGCCCGCGAGCGATCGGCCCTGCACAGCGCTGCAAATTGCAACTCTCATCCCGAATGGGAATGAGCGTCGGATATTTCAACCGCCCGCTTTGCAGCTTCTCCCAAGTTCCATCGCTCGATCCCCCATCAACAATAACGACCTCAGCCGGAGCCAGGATCTGCCGCATCAAGCTCTCCACCAACGCATCAATGTCATCAACTTCGTTCAAAACAGTCGATGCTACGCTCACCGCTGGAATCAAGCAGAAGCCCCCCAATGCCACCTTCGTACGCGACACAAAAACAGTTGTCATCCCGTCAGGCAAGACTAGTGTACGCGGCTCTCAAGTGTGGGGACGGGCGCCCCCGCCCGTCCAAGCCGGGCGCAGCTCGGCAGAATCGCCTGACGTTCGACTGAGAGCTGACAACTGACTACTGAAAACCCCCCACTGTTGCCTCCCGCGGCACTCCACTTCCGTGCCGTTGACTCCTCCCCTCGAAATTTTGTAATCTGCGCTTACACCGGAAAGGAGGTGGTCGGATGATAAGTTCTGATTCACATAGTAGAAGTACCAGACCAGGTGAGGTGGCTGAGTCTTAGGGCGGTTGCTCTAAGCGGAGTTCTCGAGGAACCTTTGGTCGGGGAAATCGGGAACANNACCGGAATGAGCGAGGGGCCACGAGAGTGACCACCTCAGTCAATCCCAAACTGTCCACCGAAAATGTCCCGCAGGCTGCAAAGCTTGCGGGACGTTTTTCTTGCCCGAATTTTAGCGATTCAATTTCCGGTCGGCTACCGCGGCAGAACGGCAAGGTTCAGCGGACCGTTGATCGTGTACGGCGAACCCGGCGCCTGCTTGACCGTGCTCGGAGTAACGGTAAACACAAACAGCTTGTTCGTGTAACGGCTGATCGCATAAAGGTCATTGTCTTTGTCCCAGAACATTTGATCGATCTCGTCCGTGGTCAAACGAGCCGTGTAATGGGTAATCGGCAAATTGCCATTGAAGTGGAAAACCTGCAGCCCCGCACTTCCAGCCACTGCCAGCAGTTTTCCCGACGGAGACATCTTCAAATCCGTAACAAATTGCACCGCCGTATGCGGCATGTTAGCGAACGTGCTTGTCGTAGTCAGGTGCCCCAAACTATTCGCCGTGTAAGTCGCAAGCTGAGGAGTGCCGACTGTCGCCCACGTCGCTCCATTGAGTTGTTGCACGGAGATAGCAACGTGATTCGTTTGATCGGCAGCTGTGAGATAGGTACAGTAAAAGTCGCCCGACTCAGCCGTGGGCATCTTAGCGCTCTTGCCCGACAAGGCTAGGGCGCCATCATTAGTTCTCGAGAATTCGTAAATCCCTGCTGAATAGTGATAGCAGGTCGATCCGTAGCCGTACTCATTATTCCCGGTAAAGCTCAGCGGAGTGTTAAACACGGGGCTGGCAGCGGTCGTCATTCCGAGATACTTCAGCTCACCCGAGCTTTCAATACTGAATGATTGGTAGGTATTGTTAGCGCATTGACTACCGTAATTATCCACGTCATATAACACTGTGCCCGCACGGTCGAGGAAAAGCGGGCTTGGGCCGCCGCATGCCGCGCCGTTGTACTTCTGCGCGTTCACCGTGTCCACTTTACGAAGCGCTCCATCGGCTTCAATAGCAAACGAATAGATGTCGACCCCATTGGTTGCGAAAAGGTGCTGTCCGCT
>PLBX01000142.1:2527-6701 GCA_003135495.1 Acidobacteriaceae bacterium
CCATCGGTTTGCACCGAGGTGTCCTGAGCCCACGCTATTTTCGCGGAGAAGGTGGCGGCTAAACACGAGACTGCTAGAAAGACCGCAAGTTTGATAATTTTTTCGGAGCGCGCCATATACGTATCCCACTCCCCAATGGTAAAGACGAGTGGCAATTGGATGCGCACTGGGAAGTGGGGGTTGGCGTCTCCGCCCGCCGGAATATCACGGTCCTAAGGCAGGGCTGCACCCACGGCGTCCAGTATCGCGTCGTTGATGGCATAGACAGTGCCGTCACTGCCGATCACCGTTGGCGTGTAAGCTTCGCCGATGCCCGAGGAAAGCTTAATCCGTTGCGAAAACGAATTGGATGTAAGGTCCCAACGGTAGAGTTTTCCGTCTTCGCTGTTGGCGAGTATTGATTTGGTAAAGGGATCTACCGCCGCAGTGTTGATGCACCATTCGCGGACCGCTCCCGGAAAATTCTTGAACTGCGGATCGCGAGTGACTCCTAAGATGGTCATGACTTCTTGCATAACGAGGGTTGCCGGAATCACCGGATCGCTCTCCGTGGCATTAGGATCGAGAATCGCAATCCGGTTGTGCCCATCGCCGGTTCCGATCCTCGCGTAGTTGTTGTACTTCGTCATCAGGAGGTATGTCGACGTGCCGTGATAACTGGACACTAGCGAGGCCGGGACGATCGTAGCCGTATCGTCCCACCCAAAGCTGCCGGGGATCTTGGTCTTCGAGAGATCCTTGTTGAAGTGAAGCATCCACCCGCGATCATTGTGATCGGGAAATGGATTTTCCAGAACGCCGAAGTAGACGTCGCCATCAGGCCCCACAGTCGGGGTCGCAGAACTGCCTTCGAAGATCCACGCATCCAGCCCCGAGGACGGATCGGTCAAACGCACTCGGTTTACAAGCTCGAGGGTCGCGCTGTTCAGGGCCAGGAGATATCCAGCACTTCCGTCGTCCACCGCGACATACACCATGCTGCCATCCGCCGAAACTGCTGGCGCGCAACTGATGGCGACTTGAGTCATTGTTGAATCCCCGCTGGCAGCCGCGGCTGACACCCACGTTCCAGTGCCGTCCGCAGCAATGCGCGCAATGCCGCTTTGCAGGTTGATCGGAGTAGACCCGAGGACGAGGAATCCGAAATAAAGATTTCCCGCTGCGTCCGTGGTCAGCGGTGTATCGATCTGCACGTTCTGCTGATAAACAGTTGGGTTTGCCCGGTAATTTTTCGCGCCATAAAAGTTGAGGTGAGTGATTGAGCCTATGGCTTGATCGGGATTCTGCCGCACCAATACTCGGCCTGCAATATCTGGAACGAAAAGCTGGTTGCCCGAGATGGTTGGACCAAGGCCAGGGACGAAGCTCGCCGAGGGCGCCTGATAACCTGTCTTGAAGACCCAGAGTTGTTTCCCCGTCGCGCCGTTGCGGGCCTCCACCCGAAAACTATTCGTGCCGGTCTTCACCGGGACGATTACGGTGTTCGCTTCCGTCACCAGCGGCGACCCGTAGTGCACTGTAATCTCGCCAGCGGGCGGAGCCAGGTCCACTGGCACATGCCAGTGAATACTCTTAAGAGGTTGCGATTTTACGCCAGAAATAGCGGTGTGCTGAGCGTCATGCGACGGCACCAGCCATGCAGCCGATTGAGCGGTTGCATCAGCCGACTGCAGGGCGGCGAAGCCACATATACAAAGCATAAGAAAAATAATTCGGGACTGTAAGATTTTCATCATGTCGAGCACTCCTCCTGCCTTAAAGCAGAGCCGCAATAATTGTTCTCTCTTGATTCTGATGGCAGCCTAGCAGGCGGTCCTATGACAGGTTGTCGCTTGGATGTAAAACCTTTATCAAGGACTTGTCACTAAGTGGAGTTAACAGAACGCGGGTTCTTAACCTGTACCGATCGTGCGACCAGTCCGTCATTCCTGTTCGGCGGGAGCAAAGAACACCAGGACGTCCAATTCTTCTTCGATGTCGTAGAACCGATGCTCCAGCTCGGCCTCAACAAAAATGACCGAACCGGAGCGAACCTCGGCATGATCCGAACCAATCTGCATTCGCGCTCGTCCCTTCATCACGTAATACATCTCATCCTCGCGATGCGGTTTCTGCGGATCAGTCCCGCCCTTCGGCAGGACATAGACACCGGCGCTCATGGCAGGAACCCGAAGAAATTCCAGGTAGCGATTATCAGCCGTCGCGCGCTGCCGCTCCAGATCGTCGATATGAAAAAATTGCGACACGGAAGTCTGAAATCTGAGAGCTGAGAATCGGGAACTGAGAACTCGCTACCCTACCGCCCCGTGAAAAAAAATATCCGTATACTGCCGCACCAGCGCATCGCCCGTAAGCGGTCCCTCCGGCTTATACCACTGATAGATCCAGTTAATCATCCCCACCAGCGCCAAAGCCGCAGCCCGCGGCGTCACCGTCGACGCAGATTTTCGCTTGCGCTGCACATCCGCAATTAAATGCTCCACAAAGTGAAGATAGTCTTTCTTGCGCGCATTGATCTGCCGCCGCAACGCCGGAGGCAGCGGATGGTTTTCATGCAGCATCACCGTAATCTCCCGGTCCTCGGCGCTCAACACCAACTCAATATGCAACCGTATCAACGTTCGCAGCCGCTGTTCCACTCCTTCAGCGCTGCTCGCATCAATCCGCCTTACCACATTAATGACCCTAGCCTCGGTCATATCCATCGCGTGCGACATGATGTGAAACAGGATTTCGTCTTTTGACTGAAAGTGGTGATAGAGCCCGCCCTTAGACAGCTTCAGCGCTGCCGCAACATCGTTCATCGACGTCGCGTCATAGCCCTGCTGCTGAAAAAGCCGCGCCGCCGCCCGCAGGATTTCTTGGCGCGGCTCTTGCCGAGGCTCATTCCGAGATTCGTTTCGACTATCGACCCCAGCGTCGCGAAGCATCCTCAGATGGTATCGCGGAATGCGCTCCTCGCTCTACCGCGCCACACAAAAACTTACCTTGATCTTGAGCAAAACGCGATTTGATTTTGGTAAGGCTGAAGCTCGATTTGATTTTGGCAATCGGCCTTTTGGGTGGCGACAGCGGTTTACTACTGGCGTCTGGCATTTGGGCGGCGCACGGTTTGCCCCTGCCATTCGGCCTTTGGGTGGCGCAGCGCTTTACCGCTGCGATCAGAACCTCAGCCCCGACGGCTTTAGCCGCTGAGGGCAACCGCCGCACCCTCACGCTGCCATAGCATACAAAAATTCCACATAAGAACGCACCGCCCCATCAATCCCCTGCACCTTAGGATTGGCCGACTCAATCAGGTAATACTCATTCGGGGCGTGCGCACCTTCCCCATGGCCCAGCCCAAAATGGCAGGCCGGCAACCGCAACGGCTCCCCGGTAAAGACGTACCCAGGCCACGACCCCGGACTCCGCGGAAGAATGATCGGATCAATCCCCGCGTCCCGATACACTTTCAACTCTGTCTGAATAATTCCAGAATCAGCAGACGTGCTGTTGGGATCGTACCCGCCCGTCATGTTCACTTCGACGTCGGCAAATCCCTGCTTTGCGAGATGCGCCTTCAACGCCGCAAGAGCTTCAACCGCGGTCATGTCCGGCACCAGCCGCAAATCCATTTTCGCGACCGCGCGATGTGGAAGAATCGTCTTCCCACCCTGTCCTGTATACCCTCCCACCAAGCCTTCAATGTTTACCGTCGGACGCGACATCAACAATTCAATCGACTCCTGCCAGCCCACATCATGCACCCAATGCTTCACTCCAAAAACCTTCTTCGCAAGATTCTCGTCCATGCGCTTCGCCGCGACTGCAATCATCTCCTTTTCAGATGACGACATCGGCCTCGCCTTATCCGCGAATCCCGGAATCGCAGGTTCATTTCCGTCCGCCGACACCAGCGTGTTGAGTGCATGAATCAACCGCCACGCCGGACTATCCACCCGCGCCTTTTCGCTCGAATGAATGTCATGCTCCGGGCCGCGCCCCCAGTGCTCCCCGCTCGAAACCAACTCCAACTCAACCACGCCCTTCGCGCCCAGCAAAACCGTAATGCTGCCATCCAGGTCTTGCGATGCTCCCGGCATGAAAATTCCGTTCGCCTTCTTCAATGAGGCAATCACTTCAGGACGGCGCACAATTTGCGGAAAATGCGGAGAACCAATTTCCTCCTCGC
>PLBX01000493.1 GCA_003135495.1 Acidobacteriaceae bacterium
CAGACTACGTCAGCGAAGTAGGTGGAGGCGTGATTGAAGGCGGCCACTTTTATTCTTGAATCGTGGGCGGTGGCAATGAAGGCATAGCACGATCCCAGGCTGGTGCCGACTATGCCGAGGCGGTTGTAGCCTTGCGACTCTAGCCAGTCGAGGCAGCAGCGGGCGTCGATTACGCCCTGGCGGACTGAATCGAGGGTGCGTCCGATGTTGGCGGAGACGGCGTAGTCGGCGCGATCGATTTCGGCGGGACGGCGGATATCGTGATACGGCATGCTCAGGCGCAGCACGGCGATGCCCATGTAGTTGAGCACGCGGCAGAGGGCGTTGTAGGAGATGGCATCGGAGTTCCAGTGGGGCAGGAGAACTACGGCGCGGCGTCCGTGGGCGGGGAACCAGCGGGCGTTCACCAAATTATTTTCCGGGAACGGCGTCGCTACGGGCGAGGTGAAGCGCAGAAAGTCGGCATGAGTGCCGCGAACTTTTTCTTCGAGGCGGGGGTCGGGAGTTTCTCGTGTGCTGAAGACTAGAACTTCGCGGCGCTCCAGGCGGAAATCTGTCGGCTTCTGATAGGAATAAAACCTGTCGCTGTCCTGGATGATGTGGTCGTTGAAACGCGAGAAGTACTCCAGCAGGTCGCGGGAGGCTTGGCCGGAAGGGCCGCCGTTGCAACTGGGCCAGTGCTGCGTCCAATCGAGGCCCCAGTCCAGCGGACGGACGACACGATTATTGTCCACTGACGTGAGCCGCGTCTCCCAGTCGTACATCCATTTGGCGTAGCGTGATGGCATTGAGGGTAAGACGTTTATAGCAAAAAGTGGCGGACAGGGCTTGCCGGCTGCATTCAACGGTGTCGGAGGGCGTCTGGAGAGTGAATGGCGTCATGTGAAAGGCGGATGGAAAGGAGGCTGGCGGTCAGCCTTGGTGCAGGAGGGAGCTTTATGATTCCACGGGTTGACTGAAGCTGGCCGAAACTGAAAGCACTATCCGCGTTTCGCATGCGAACGTTAGGGATTGACATCAGACGCCTGTGGTCGCTTCCTGAGCCCATTGCAAGGCTTGAAACCAGTTGGTGGCGACCTCTTCATCAGACAATTTTAAACTTCTGGCAATTTCGCTTGATTCTGCCCATCGCCCTGACTCGTGGGCCAACATGAGTTTATACAAGGGCTGAAGAGTGCTTTTCTGGCCGAGCAGGGCCGCCTTGATTTCTCGCTCTACGGGAATTTGTTCGAGGAGGACCTCCACGCTGACTTCCAGAATGGCGTCCATCACCGAGAGCAGGCCCATAAGAAAAAGATCGCCATCCGACTGCACGTGCTTGGAAAGAAGTTCGCAAAAGCGGGCGCGAGCCAATCCCATGAGGATGAGTTCGCTGCAGGTTTGCTCGGCAGCGCCTACTGTAACAATGAGGCGGATCCAGCGCCGCATCTCGCGCTCTCCGAGGATAGCCATGGCATGGCGGATCGATTTGACTTCGAGGGACAAGCCAAAGACAGGCGAATTCAGATAGCGGAGCAAGCGATACGAAATCGAGGCTTCCTGTTTCAATAAGCCTTCGAGTTCAACCATATCGATTTCCGCGCGGGAAACCATTTCCAGCAGCCGAACATAGTGCACCCGGCTGGCTGGAAGCTCGCGGCCTATGACGAGTTCGGGACGGCAGAAGAAATATCCCTGGAAATAAGTAAATCCCATATCGCGGGCTTGTTGAAACTCGTGGGGCGTCTCGAGTTTTTCCGCGAGCATTTTGCACTTGGGAGTTGCAAACCTTCTTATCATTGCCGCGCGTTCCTCGGGGCGTGTAGCGCGGACATCAACCTTGATGATGTCGGCAAATTCGCAAAGGGGTATGCGCGGATCGTTGGGCGCGAAGTCATCCAGCGCGATGAGATAGCCTGCTGCTTTGAGGCGCTTGCATGCGGCAATGACGCGATCTTCAGGCTCGACCGTTTCCAGAATCTCTGCTACCGCCTGCGACGGAGGCAAGAGGGTGATGAGATCTTTGAACAAGACTTCTCGTGTGCAGTTCACGAAAGCGCGGCGGTTATCGCAGAGGGTGGTGATGCCAAAGAGCAAGGAACTGTCCAAAGTGGATCGGGCGGCCAGTTCGGGATCGGCGTTGAAGAAGTCTTCGACGCCATTTCGGAAAAGAATTTCGTATCCGAAAACATTCTGAGCTCGATCGAGTATTGCCTGACGGGCAACGTAGCGCTGACCGGGCAACGCCAGTGACTGTGGTGCTTTTTCTTTTGCGGGAGAAGGTTTCACACGTACTATATCGGCGTATTTGTGAGGCGACTTCACAGATTGTTGAAAAACTTGGTGTTGGAGGCGCAGTCCTCAAAGGGCATCTCATTGCAAAGAACTTACGGATCGCTTAAGCGATGCGCTGAGACGAAACTTGAGTTTTGCAGCGGACTGGTGCGGTCGGCAATTTGCAATGCGTGACGCTGTGTTGCATACAGAACATAGCGCCAGGCTACGACCTCCAATGCCCGGTGTGGAAAACTAAGGTCACTCACCCCTTGCGCACAGGATGGTTTCGTGAGTAACATCAAGATGTTCCCAATGGCTTGCCTTCCAGGCTGGCCGTTCGCGCCAATACGACTCCCGGCGCCTAGATTTAGAAAAGTTTGAACATCGTCTTCGAATAGCGTTCTCGAATAGCATCCAGCCGATGTGGGGTAGGGGCTGCAGGTAGCCGAAGTGTAGTGAGCACGTGTGGGAAGTTACGTGTTCCGCACTCTACGCGCCGAATGGAAATCGAATACAGGGTGAAGGCCTGCGATTCAGGCCTTGGGATTAACTTCAAATTTTAACAAGAGAAAAAATATGAATGCAGGACCCGGACATCCCTCCCCAGGTGGAGGGAAACATAGACGGCGCCGCGGACGGCGTCCGGCGAGACGAGCTGCTGGTGGCCCGATGGGCCGCGATCGTCAGGAGCATCAGGGAATCTTCACGGCTCCCATGGATCACAGCTACCGTGCCAACATGGGCAACGACAACGGCAATGGCGGCGGTCGAGGGCCGCGCCGGCCTGGCTTCTCTTCGTCGTATCCAGTGACAGATCCAGAACCATTGCCGGTTCCGCAAGAAAACGCGGCATCGCGTGTGTTTGCCTTTGTTGAAGATCTTTTCTTCCTGAGCAAGATTCAGGATACCGGCCGCAAAATGAATGTGAAGGTTGAGTTCGTCAAGAACGAAAAAGAGCTCGCCGACCGGATGAAAATGAATGGCGAAGAAAAGCCGTCGCTAATTATCTTCGACTTGAATAATGCCAACGCCAAGCCTCTGACGCTTATCCCAAAATTAAAAAGTAAGCTGAAAAAGGGAACGTCGATCATAGGATTTCTGTCTCATGTGCAGGGTGACTTGAAGCAGAAAGCGCACGAAGTGGGCTGTGACATGGTGTTACCGCGCTCTGCGTTCTCGCAAAACTTGCCACAGTTATTGCGCAGGCATGGTTCCGTAGCGGCGGATTCCGGAGCAGCCGACTAGGTAGGTGAGAAGCGCGCAGCAGGAAGAGATCAGCGGAAAGAATGTCACGCCATGCGCGTCGGCTGAGCCTGTTACAATTTCGCCGTGTTCCCTCACAAAATTCTAATCGCGATGGCCGCAATTTCGATGGTTGCGGCAGCCTATTCCCAGCAACCTCCGGTAAAAGTTAACGTTCTTAACGTGTGTGCTCCGTCGGCGGATGAAAAGAAAGAATTAACGTCCGCGCTGGCGAAACTGCCTGGGAAACCTGTCTTTGGCAAGGACTACGAAGTCTCGCGCGGACATTCGACGCTCGACCAGAACACGCCGATTCCGGGCATGGAAAAATTGCCTCCTGGCGCGATATCGGCAGCCGATTATGTGCGAGTGCGACGCGAGTTTCCCGATAGTACATTCTTCAGCAACGTCCAGTATTCATTCAGCGTGGATGCGAAAGATATGGTGGAGACGCTGGTGCTGCGGGTGCGCGATCCCAAAGACTTGATGCAGATTTCGATCGAAGACACGGCTTCGGCGGTGGTTTCGACAGCCGCAATGTTATCGACGAGCACTCCGGTGTCGCGAGTAAAGCTAGAGCGCTTTGGCAAGGCATCGGTCGTGCTGGCGCGATGTTCGGCGGCGGAGGGAAATCCGACCACGGATCAGAGTAGCTACGAGCCCATTTTTCGCGATGCCTCGTCGATTATGGAGCGTTACCGGGACGCGTTGGGCGTGCGTAAGATGGTGCCTCATGAATTGGCGGCCTTAGGCGTGGGACGCGCGGCGAAGGTTTCCACGAGCGGGGGCAAGAAGTGAATCAACATGAGGATGGGATTATGAGAGCTTGCCAGGTGCGGAGTTAGAGGTGCGAACCGGGCGGGGACGCCCGGCTCTCCATCTGGCTCGCTGAAGCGAAATGCGATTTTTGGAATCTATCTATTGGCACAGTTTATTACCGACATTCGATCATAAATATGGACACACGCAATGTTGTAATCATCGGCTCGGGGTGCGCTGGGCACACCGCTGCTCTTTATACGGCCCGCGCTAACCTGAAGCCGCTGGTAATCGAAGGGCACGAGCCTGGCGGACAGCTGGGACTGACGACGCTGGTCGAAAATTTCCCGGGTTTTCCCGACGGCATACAGGGGCCGGAATTGATCGAGAACATGCGCAAGCAGGCTGAGCGTTTTGGCGCCGAGTATCACATGGGCCATTTGATCAAAGCTGACTTGAGCAAACAGCCTTTCGACCTGACTGTAGGCAAAGAGACGATTCAGACCCGCTCGCTGATCATTGCCAGCGGCGCGTCGGCGCGGTGGTTGGGACTACCGAGCGAGCATGCGCTGATTGGGCATGGTGTTTCGTCGTGCGCTACTTGCGATGGCTTCTTTTTTTCGGGCAAGGAAATCGCGGTGATTGGCGGCGGCGATTCTGCCATGGAGGAAGCTACATTTCTGACTCGCTTCGCGAGTAAGGTGACGCTGATTCATCGACGTGAGGAGTTTCGGGCTTCGAAGATTATGCTGGATCGGGCGCGAGCAAATACGAAGATCGCATTTCTCACCGATACCGTTGTGGACGAAGTTCTCGATGTGAGCAAGAAAGAAGTCACTGGTCTACGCCTGCACAATTTGAAGAGTGGCGGGAGCTGGGATTTTCCGACGAGCGCGATGTTTCTCGGGATTGGGCATATCCCGAACACCAAAGTATTCGAAGGGCAACTTGAGACTGATTCCGACGGCTACCTGGTCACGCAGAAGAATGTTTTAACCAAAGTGCCGGGCGTATTTGCCTGCGGGGATGTGCAGGATCGGCGATATCGACAGGCCATTACCGCGGCTGGTTCGGGGTGCATGGCTGCGCTTGAAGTCGAGAAATATTTGGAAGAGGAAGGGCACTGAGGGCGAAAAATCTTTACCACAGAGGACACAGAG
>PLBX01000100.1 GCA_003135495.1 Acidobacteriaceae bacterium
CATGGAATTGCCAAAGGATAACGGCATCCGCGGCTAACATAGACAGGATGATGAACACGAATCCGAGTATCAAACGGGGGCCGATGTTGAGCCGACCGGCATGAAGAGTTTTCGCTTCAGCGCTTTTGACCCAACGGTTCAATCGTGCTGCGGTGTGAAGCCCCATCGGTTGTACCTATCGAGCTCTTGCTGGCCTCGCACTCATGCGACGCCTCTCACCGTTTTGCGCACGAAGCTGAAGCCGGTCGGAAAGAGGTTATTGGACCGATTTAGAGTTCTATTCAGGGGTGTGCTGATTTCCCTAGGGACGGTCCCTTCTTGAAACCGGTGGTGCGAACCAATTCATTCTCCAGTGCTGCGGCAGCTTCCGGCGCACTCTTCTCGCCAGTCAGCACGGAGTGCACTGCCTGGATGTAGGCGTCGGTGACATCCTGGTATTTTTTCCCTGTGACGTTCGAAGGACGCGAAACCGTGCCGGTCCGGAACGCTTGACTCAAAAGGACGAAACGAGGATTTGGCTCAAGTACCTCAGGCAGGTTGTAGAGTTCCGGTAGAGTGGGTGGCTGCGAAAGCACGCGGGACCGCTTCACCTGCACGTCTCTACGGGTGAGATACCGGACCAACTCTAAGGCTTCATGAGGATGAGCCGAGAATCGGGAAACTGCCAAGCCCCATCCTCCCAAGGTACCCACTCGGCCTGCCTTACCACCGGGCAGCAGGGCTGTATCGAACTTATTTCGGATTGGCGACCCTGCCGCCTGACTGTCGACGTAGGCTGACGGCCAATGCCGCATGAATGCCGCATCACCTGCGACCCAAACGTTTAGCGAATCCCACTCTCTATATCCGACTACACCTGGGGGTGAGATGGAACCAACCCAGCGCGCCGCCCTTTGCCACGCCCTGATCGCCTGCGGATTATTCACGCTGATCGCCTGGTCCTCCTCGATGATCCGTCCGCCGCCTTCGGCTGCCTGCCATTCCAGCGCATCACAGGTCAACACCTCGTCAGCCGCCCCTTGCCACACAAAGCCCCAAAACTGTTTCTTACCTTTGGCTCGTTCGCCAGCCTGAATTCGAGCCGCCATAATCTCCAGCTCATCCCATGTCCTGGGTGGCTCACGATATCCATACTGTCGCAGAAGGTCGGTGCGATAAAACAAAAGACCGACGTCGGCACGATATGGCATAGCCACTAGCTTGTTATCCACGGTGTAGTTCGCGGCTATCCCCGGAAATTGAAGGGATATTTCGTTGGCGAAATATGGCTTGAGATCTATGAGATATTCGTTCAGAATCCCCGGCCAGATCACATCGATCCCGTAAACGTCAGGACCCGAGGCGCCTGTCCCGAGTAACTCTTTCCACAGAGCCAGCCTCTGCCGCGCGGAGTCCGGAGAGGGAAGGAGACTGACTCGGATTCCTGTTTCCCGAGTGAATTGCTGCAACTCCTGCTGGCGCGCATCGCTGAACGTCTTGTTCGACCACTCCTCCAGAAGAGTCAANNGACCACCCAGCGTAAAGACCACTGATTCCCTGTGCGACGACTCTCTCAATTTTCATCAGCATTTCGAAAGGTTCCTCTCACGAGAGGACCGGGGACGATGCCATCGCTCCATGGCCTGCCTCGCCTTCTCCTGCTACGTCAGCAGACGTAGCTTTCGCCTCAACATTCGACGGCCGAGCGATGCAAGTCTTGATCCACGGCGTGCTTCTTGACACACCATGTTGTATGAAAAATGTAGTGATTAGCTTGCAAGGGTAAATGGACGCATGGGAACTTTGTTCCGCAATTTACGTGACCACTTCCTCCAGTGCTCGCTCCATCATGTCCCGTGGGGGATGAGGCCGGGAAATCCCCTTCCTTCACATCTTATTGATCAGGGTTGTGTGATTCAAGCCAAGTTTAGCGGCGGCGCCTTTCGGGCCGCCGATCACCCGACCAACTCCTTCGAGCGTGCAGAATCAGAGTGCGTTCGGAGTCCCGCAGAGTAGTTGCAGCCGGAGACGTGATGACTGTGCCTAACGAAAAAGCCGTCTGGCCCTGGACAAATTGTTTTTCAGCAAACATGCGTCCGTGGTTCCCGACATTTGCTGGGTGGTCGAGCTAGGAGGCGCGTGAGCGCGGTTCGGAACAGATGTCAAAAAGTGAATCTCGAGTTTGTGTTCTCTGCCAGTCCTGAAACCAACCGAAGCGAGCCTCTGGAGTTGTCTCCTTCGCTCAGCCCGTCACTCGCGAGACCTGGCAGTCTGCGCGCCGAATGATCCGGCTACCAATGAAGTATCGAAGGAAAATTGGTCTTTTGGCAATTCTCTCTTCAAAGGTCGCTGGAGAAACTAGAACCGACAGGAATTGCCGAGCCGGACGTTAGGCTACGGAAGACTAGAATCGTCACCGAATCCTCGACGCACGGAAACTGATCGTTCGGAGGATTGTCCAGCAGAGAACCTCATCCGTACGTTGCTCGGCAGCAGTGGCACTAACGATTCGAACTTAGTGCCTCTTTGCGAATCTTCTTTCGGGCACGCTGTTGCGCCAAAGCTTGTTTCACGCGGCGCTTTGCGCCCGGCTTTAGGTAGAAAGAGTGGCGCTTAATTTCCTTAATGATGTCTTCCGTTTGGACCTTGCGTTTGAAGCGACGGAGGGCGTTTTCTATCGATTCCCCTTCTTGCAGCCGAACTTCTGCCAAAGTCATCCTCCAAATTAGACTCTCTCAGACATATTCGAGCTAGCCCCCTGAAGCTGCGATACGTCCTTTTCTAAGCAGCCGTTGACTTCGCGGAGACTGCTAACTTCGGCTTCTTCGGTGAATTCGACAGTTTCATGTAACTGCCCATGGTCTGCGTTAACTGCGCGTCGACTTCGTCCGCAATCGTCATGACATCCGGTAACAGCAAACTGAAATCCAGAGCGTTCATATTGTCTTTCAATGTCCCGAACAGGGTCACTTGAAGGATTCTGGATTCGTGTACCAGCATCTCCGGCGTGTAGCCTTGTCCGAACCGCAGTTCGCCATGTAGGACGGCCGCGGGGGAAGAGAAGGCATCGCTATCCTGCGGTGATCCGGTGATGGGCCTGTTAAGCCGGATAACGAGATCCGCGATCAGCTTGGGAAGATGGCCAGTCCGCTCACTATCCTCAAGTGGAAGGTGGTTCAGTTCACGGGCCTCCTTTACTCGCGTCAGCCAGTCTTTGACGACAATGCCGGAACAGCGATGGAGTATCTCNNGTATGTCGGAACAGCGATGGAGTATCTCGCTCACTCGCTCCTT
Organism: Acidobacteriaceae bacterium; assembly: GCA_003135495.1. GTDB lineage: Bacteria > Acidobacteriota > Terriglobia > Terriglobales > Acidobacteriaceae > Acidiflorens. The sequence continues at coordinate 3,274 of PLBX01000100.1, forward strand.
GCTAGCCCGATTAACAGGTTTCTGAATCAGCAGTCTTTCGCGCACGAGTTCTGCGAGCTCCTTCACTCCGACCGGCTTCACGACGATTTCGTCCGCCTCAAGAATGATCGCTTCCATCGCGCTTTTCACGTCGGGATAGCCGCTCACCAGCATCGTCAATGCAGCTGGTTGTGAGTGCCGCATGGCTGAGATTACNNATGTGCAAGTCGGTAATCAGCACCTGAAAGGTCTCTGTGGTAATACATTTCAGCGCTTCCGTCACGCCGCCTACAGCGACCACTTCGAATCCCTTTGATTCGAGCGATTGTGTCATCACGTCCAGTACGACAGCGTCGTCATCCACCAACAGAACTCTCTGAATAGTGCCTCCTTCGGTTGAAGCCATATCACACCTCTCGGGATCGATAAGGCTACTTTAGCCTCGGACTGCTTTCCCAAAATGGTCAATCTTGATCAGGGCTAAAATTTGCAACCACACTACTGCTGGTCATAAGCGTAATCGCTCTGTTTTCATCAGCCATAGTTCGGATGAACGCAAAGGGGGTGCATCGCCAGGGATTGAACTTTAGTAA
>PLBX01000138.1:0-912 GCA_003135495.1 Acidobacteriaceae bacterium
ATCAAGCCCGCCAACATTTTCGTTACGGATCAAGGCCATGCCAAGGTCCTTGATTTCGGACTAGCTAAAGTTGCGACCGCATCCGGTTCGCCGAGCCAGATCGCCACCGACAACACGCGCACCATCGACGAGCAGCACCTGACGAGTCCCGGCTCTACTCTCGGAACCGTCGCTTATATGTCTCCCGAGCAGGTGCGTGGGAAGGAACTCGATAGCCGCACGGATTTGTTTTCGTTGGGCGCTGTTCTCTATGAAACGGCGACGGGCACGCTGCCCTTCCGCGGTGAAAGTACCGGAGTGATTTTCAAAGCTATTTTGGATGCTGCGCCGACGTCTGCCCTGCGGTTGAATCCCGATCTGCCAGTTGAGTTGGAACGAATCCTCAACAAGTGCCTGGAAAAGGATCGCAACCTGCGATATCAGCATGCGTCCGAGATTCGCGCCGACCTGCAACGGGCAAAGCACGACACCGATTCGGTAAGCGGCGCGTTGCCGGCTGCGGTCACCGAAAAATCGCGAGTCGTCACGCGCTCCAAAATATTCATTGCCGCAGTGGGAGCTCTACTCCTGCTGCTAGCGGGATTTGCCGGTTATCGTTGGTATACGGCGCGCGCCGCATCCTCCTCGACAGCGCCAGCGGGCAAGCCTTCAATCGCCGTGCTGCCGCTGCAAAATCTCAGCTCCGATCCCGATGGCGCATACTTCGCCGACGGCATGACCGNNAGCCGACACCGCACGGCGACTCGGCGTCCGCTACCTCATCGAAGGCAGCGTCAGAAGGTCGGGAGATCAGATGAGAATCAACGTCCATTTGGTCGACTCGTCAACCGGGTTTGATGCGTGGGCGGAAGACTTCACCGGCGAGACGAAGGATGTGTTCTCATTGCAAGAGCAAACCGCGCTGAAGATTGC
>PLBX01000138.1:930-13680 GCA_003135495.1 Acidobacteriaceae bacterium
GCAGAGCATGACGACGAGCCCGAGAAGTTAGAAGCCGCTCGCAGCCATTTCGAGCAGGCGCTGAAATTCGACCCGGAGTATGCTCCCGCTTTGGCCGGTCTCGCGCAGGTGGAAGGCTACTACTATCGCAACGTCGATTCACAGCAAATTCATCTAGAGCGTGCCGATCAACTTGCCCAACGAGCGGTTGCCGCCGCACCAGATCTAGTGGAGGCGCAAATTGCTCTTGCTTACGCTCACGGCTGGAAGTACGAGTATGCCAAGGCGGCGGAAATCCTTCGGGAAGCCGTCCGGTTGGACCCGGAGAATTCGCACGGGTGGGACTCGCTTTCGTGGGTTCTTGCCTATGAGCAGCCACCAGAGGCTGTCGAAGCAGAAAAAGCTGCGCGAGAGGCGATTCGTCTGGAGCCGTCGCTTCCCGTCGCCTACTATCATCTCGGCCGCGCGCTTCTCATGCAGGGGCGCTATGGGGAGGCCAGCAAAGCCGTCGAGCGGGCAGCTGAATTGGGAGATGCTACCTATGCGGATTTAGGAGAGGGTCAGGTTGATCTCGCGCAAGGCAACTATGATGCGGCAATAGCTCGGCTAACGAAGCATGGAGAACCGAAAGAGGCGATCAACACCTACTTTCTGAGCGCCGCCTACGCCGCAAAGGACGACAAAGAAAAAGCTTTGGCCGAGCTGCAAAGGACGCTCAATCTTGGTTACCGCGATTTCACGTCCATTGAAAACAGCCCGTATTTTGCTTCGTTGCGACCTGACCCCCGCTTTCGGGAGCTTATCCTGCGCTACCGGCAGTAACTAAACTTTCGGCGGTGGAGGCGGAGTAAATTGTGCCAGATCGGCTAACCCCAAAACTCCTTCGATGTTGCTGATCTTCTTTTCGGCATCCTCAAAACCATCTTTCCCGAACATTTTGTGTTCGATGTCTTCGAATTGATCTGAGATTTCATCGAGTTGCTTGTTGGAAAAGTTTTTCTTCCACGCCGGAAAAATAATCGTGTCCTCGCGCGCCGCGTGATTCTCATACATGAGCACAAACGTCTCCAGTACTTTTGCCAGCGGTTCCGCGTGCGCCGCGCTGATCTTGGAACCATTTGTAACCGCGAGCACATAATCAGTAACCTCGCGCCCGCGATTATGTTGCGCCGTTAAGATGTTCGCGTAACGCTCCAACTCCGCACCTTGTTTTCGAACCAGCGGGAAGATGTGTTGCTCTTCCAGCATTTTTTCGTGATAGTCCTCACCGAAGGTGCGAAAGAGTTGAGCTGTTTGCCGCAACGCCACCGGGTCGACGCCCGCGGGATTCTGCCGCAGCCTAGGCACGGTTTCAAAGTAAACGAGCAGCGCGCGCCGAATCACGCCGTGCTCCCGCATCAAGTCTTCGGTGGCGGTGACCTCAGGCTCCTTTTCATCGGTCTTAGCTGCAGACGCGGGAAGAACCAGCCAGCTGCCCGGCGCAATCACTGCGGTAGAAGCGGCGGCCAGCATCGCAGCGTTGCGAAGAATATCGCGTCGATTCAAATCTGTTTTCATGAATATCCTTTATGACCCTTTCAGCTTCAACCCGGACATGAAAAGTAGTGATCTTTCGCTTGCTAGGATGCAACATCCCCTGCACCCGTTGCTGGTATCTTAAATGCGCCGCGGACACGTCGATTCGTTTTCAAAAAAAAAGATTCGGGCTTGAACTCATTAACCAATTCCGAAAATTAGAGATCAATATTGACCGTTTGTCCTTACCGATATGTGCGATAGTTGTAAAAGCAACACTACGGCCGCGCATTTTCGCGGGTCGTGCAAGAAAGTGACTGCTAAGTTCTGGTCCGGCGGATGATTCATCCGTTGACCTGTTTCCCCTGGGGAGCTATCGAGTGCCAAAACGTGAGTGTTCTGACTGCGGAGGCGAGCTCGTTCTCGCTGTCCGTGCCAATCAATCCCAACCCGGTAACGAGCCGAGCCTGATGGGCAGCGCTTCCACCAACTGGAGATGCAGCACGTGTGGCAGCACCTTTACCGCAGCCCAGCTCCGGGAAGACAAGCGAGAACGGGCAAAACAACTATAAATTGCGGTTTGCACCTTAGATTCCCCCCTCCCCCAGCTCCATATCGGTGCAGAACCAAGTGATGTGCCCGTCCGCGACGGTATGGCGTCAGTGGGCCTAACGCTCCGCGGCTTTGCTCTCTAAAACTATCTTCGGTTGTTCAGTGACTTCGGTTACTTGCCTCGAGTGACGGATGCTGCGACGATGCGGAAGATTTCATATTGGAGGTACTCAGCGGTGAATCGTAAAACTCTCTTTACCGCGTTAGCTTGCGCGCTGTTGGTCTTCAGCATGCTCGGTTGCGGAACAACCAACCACCTGCAGAGCATCGAGCTGTTTGGCTCCGGGACCACTGGCGCCCTCGAGATCAAAGGCTGGGGTGGAACACTACAATTGCAGGCCATCGGCACCTATAGCAGTGGGAAGACCAAGAACCTAAGCAATATGGTCACCTACGCGGTGACGCCCGATGGCAATGATTCGAGCGGCAATGCGCTGCTGGCTCCGCCTCAGACTGTGCAGTATAGCCCTGCCGGGCTGCTCACGGCGGTGGATCCTGCGGTTTGCACCTTCCTCAATATAGGCACTGCGACCTCGCCTTCCTGGGTCTTGAGTGGCTCGTACAAAGTTCTTGCTACTTTCGAAGGCATCACCTCACAGCCATTGCAAGTCGCCGTCGCTTCCGCTGTTCCGGCGGGCCAAACGCAGTGCGGTCCGTAGACAGAATTTTCGATTTCTCCATAGGGTGACCGACCGAGGGGATAGCTTCATCGCTATCCCCATCGTTTTTGGCGAAACGTAGGTCGATGCCCGCGCGATTGCTGTGCCCCGCGCTTTTTTCAGCCTACTCGAACATCTTCCTTGATCGATAATTTAATCGACAGTACGGCTCGACAGTTCGATTGATGGTTTGAGCGACTTTTCGCTAGCCCGTATAATCCAGACACTGTTGCGAATACAATCGTCGCTATGTTCTACAACCCCACTTTTGAAGCTATCTGCGGATGAAAGTTCGCCCCGGCATTGAGCTATCCAGCCAATCGGACATTGGCTGCATCCGTCAAAATAACGAGGACTCCTTTGGCTATTGGGAGCCTGAAGACGACCGCGAATTCCTCCGGAAGGGGCGGTTGGCGGTCGTAGCGGACGGGATGGGAGGCTACGAAGGCGGTCAGGAGGCCAGCCGTTTGGCAGTTGCGACGCTAATCGACGTGTATCGCGATTTCCCCGGGGACGACCCGAGGGAAGCGCTGGTCGAGGCTTTACAGTCAGCCCACGAGGAGATCAGGAAGTATAGTTTTGACCATCCAGAATTACGAGGCATGGGAACCACCTGCACGGCGGTTGGAATCATAAACGGCCCGATCGGGGCCACGAACGACACCACTTATGCATCGCTTTTTTTTGTTCATGTCGGCGACACGCGGCTGTACATGATCCACGACGGAAAAATAAGAAGGGTAACGCGCGACCACTCCTACGTTGGGCGACTCATCGAAGCTGGAATGATCAGCGAACAGCAGGCCGAAGTTCACCCGCAGCGCAACATTCTGACTTCGGCGGTCGGAACCAATCCCGAACTGGTCATGGATGCGCCGGAACAGCCCGAGCCCTTGCGCGCCGGCGATGTATTGCTGATCTGCAGTGACGGGCTTTGGGGACAGGTACACGATTCTGAAATTCTCGGCGCCGTAAACAATAAGCCCGCCGAACAGGCCGCCCGCGAACTGATTGCACTTGCTCGCGAGCGCGGCGGCCCCGATAACATCACAGTCCAAATCCTTCGCTTGCTGTGACAATCGCCGTGCGCAATTACATGGAGCAGACGATCCTCTCTCCTCTCCCCGGGTATTGGCGAAGAGGAATGACCCAGCCATGAACTGCAAAGCCTTGCACCAACCTGACACCCCATTCCTTCCTCCCGGATAAGCTGCTCAAAATAAGGCATCCGATCGCGCGCGGCAGTGCTGGCATTTGGCAATCCACTTGCATTACGATAATGTCTATTAAGGACATAGAGATAGTTGGAAGAATGACATCGGGCTCATGAAAATCTTGCAAAAATGGCTCTGCGGCCGCAATCGATGGCCACAATCGTTGAAAGACCGCTTTTTAGTCTTCGGCGGCGCTCATCGGATTCACCCCCTCGCTCACCCAAGAAGTCTTTTCGTCCTGACTATGCTCTCGCATAAAGAACGCCATGACTAAGCGGCACATCTTTGCTCTTTTCGCTTCAATCTTGCTGATGACAGGGTGGATCGGCGCCCAGACCGTAGTTCGGGTCGGCGCTTTTCCGAACGTCACTCATCCGCAGGCGATGGTGGGCAAAAATAATGCGTGGTTTGAAAAGGCGATGGGCCCCCAAATCAAAGTTGAGTGGAAGAGTTTTAATGCCGGGCCTTCTGCAATCGAAGCTCTGTTTGCAGGCGCCATCGACATGACATATATCGGCCCCAACCCCTCTATTTCCGGTTATCTTCGCTCCAACGGAGAGGCGCTGCGAATTGTGGCAGGTGCGACCAGCGGCGGGGCCGCGCTCGTGGTGCGTAATGATTCGGGCATTCAGAAGCCGGAAGATTTTCACGGCAAGAAGGTTGCGTCGCCGCAGATGGGCAACACTCAGGACGTGGCGCTGCGCGCATGGTTAAAAGCGAATGGCATGAAATCGACGGACAGGGGAGGCGATGTCCAGGTCATTCCGCTGGCGAACCCAGATCAGTTGACTCTCTTTCTAAAAAGGAGCTTGACGCCGCATGGGCGCCGGAACCGTGGGCAACGCGCCTGATCAAGGAAGGGAATGGCCGTTTGTTCCTGGACGAACGAACACTATGGCCGAACGGTCAATTTATTGCCGCCCACGTTATTGTGCGGACGCAATTTTTAAAGCAGCACCCCAACCTGGTGAAGAACTGGATTCGTGCGCACGTGGAGTTGACCGATTGGATCAACGGGCATTTGCCCGAAGCCAAGCAGTTGCTCAACCAGCAAATTGCAAAAGAGACGGGGAAAGCGCTGCCAGCCGCGGTATTGGACGAAGCGTTTAGCCGTATGACAGCGACCTATGATCCGCTCCGCGGATCGCTGATGAATGCCGCGAAGTCCGCATTTGAAGCTGGTTATCTGGGCCGCCAGATGCCCGATCTGTCGAATCTGTACGATCTTTCGCTTTTGAATCAGGTATTAGCGGAAAAAGGGAAGAAAGCAATCCAATGAGCACCCAGCCTCACAATTCGTTTTCGACAGCAGCGCGAATGATCGGTCCTGCTAGCGGTCGCGCCAGTCTTCATCACGGCAAGCCCTATTCCCCGGTGACGACAGTTCCAAGGCGTCCGCCCGCCGATGTCATCGTGCCAAAAGTTGCTCTGGATTCAATCTCGCTTAGCTACAAAACGACTTCCGGAGAACGGTTACTGGCGCTCGACAATATCAGCCTTGAAGTCAAGGCAGGCGAGTTTCTCTGCATCGTGGGTCCTTCGGGATGTGGAAAGTCGACGCTTCTGCATTTGATTGCCGGACTGCATCCGCAGACCTCGGGCAACGTTTTCGTGGATGGCACTCCGGTGAATGGACCAGGAACGGATCGCATTCTCATCTTTCAGGAACTCGGCCTTTTCCCGTGGCTGACGGTCGGGGGAAACATCGAGTTTGGCATGAAGATGAAAAATATCGGCAAAGCTGAGCGCGAAGAGAAGGTTCAATATTATTTACGCCTGGTCCATCTTTCAAAGTTCAGGGACAGCTACATTCATCAGCTGTCGGGCGGAATGCGGCAACGCGTTGCGCTGGCAAGAGCACTCGCGACCGACCCCGACGTTCTGCTGATGGACGAGCCCTTCGCGGCCCTCGACGCGCAAACCCGCGATCTGCTGCACGATGAGTTGGAACGCATCTGGGCAGAGACTGGACGCACCATCATTTTCGTCACCCACAATGTTCGCGAAGCGGTGAGGCTGGGCGATCGCGTAGCGTTGCTCACGTTCCGTCCGGGACAGGTGAAGCAAGAATTTCCGGTGAACCTGCCTCGTCCGCGTCACATGGAACAGCCCGACGTAGCGCGAACTGCCGGCACCATCTTGGATTGCCTGCGGACCGAGATCAACAAGTCGCTGGAAGCGGAGTACGCCGATGAAAAAAATCGCTAAGCAGGTAGTTTTCTATTCCGCGCTCCTCGTCCTTTGGACGCTTCTCGCCAAACTGCATATTTGGCCGCCCTATCTCTTTCCTCCGCCTTGGGGAGTGGGGCACGCGCTATGGGATGGATTTGCCGATCACAGTTTTTGGATTGGTATCGCCGTTACCATGAAGCGAATGCTCATCGGCTACAGCTTGTCCATCGTCATTGGCCTGATTCTCGGTTTGGCGATATCGAGTAATAAATTTCTCGAAGAAACGCTCAGCGGTTTGCTGGTGAGTTTGCAGTCTCTGCCCAGCATCTGCTGGATTCCGCTTGCCGTCCTATGGTTTGGACTGACGGAGAAGGCAATTCTTTTTGTCGTGCTGATGGGCTCGTTACTGTCCGTCACTATTGCCATGGAAGACGGCCGCAAGCAGATGCCGAAAATCTACGGCATGGCAGGCCGCAACCTGGGAGCTAGCGGCTTCCGTCTCTTCTGGTCTGTCCTGCTGCCCGCAAGTTTGCCCTTCATCGTGAACGGCATGAAGCAAGGGTGGGCTTTCGCGTGGCGCTCGCTGATTCAGGCCGAAATGATTTTTCTCAGTCTTGGCCTTGGCCAATTGCTGATGATGGGCCGCGATCTAAGCGACATGAACCAGGTGATGGCCGTGATGATCGTGATTATTATTCTCGGCTTCGCTGTGGATGGCCTGATCTTTCGCAACTTGGAGCGGCGTCTCCAATTGAAGTACGGGCTGACCACTTAAGGTCCCTAAAACGCATCACTGATAATCCGGATCAAAGGAGCATTTTTAATGTCAACGGACAAGTCCTCTACAACTCCCTCAAGCAAGGGAACCTCGTTTTCGCTAGACACATGGGCGCTCATTGTCGCCATGTTGCTGGCTCTGGCCGTCAGATTCGACATTCTAAAAAACGTCCCATGGTAGTTGCGACAATCCTCAACTCTCGTTTCTGATGGAGAAAGTTTATGGCATCCTCAATTTCCCTACCGCGCGCGGAGTCTACAAATCCGCTGCTCAATGCGTTGAGAATTGTGCCTGGCATTCTTTTGCTGGCTGGGATCGGCTACGCCGGTAAAATTCTCGAGCACTCGGTTAACGCCTATGCCAAATCACACCATTGGACGTTTCCTAACATTGAGTACGTTCTTTGGGCGATTCTCATCGGCCTGATTATTTCCAATATCTTGGCAATCCCCAAAATTTTTCAACCTGGCATCGCCACCTACGAGTTCTGGCTAAAACTCGGGATTGTCCTTTTGGGCACACGCTTTGTATTGGCCGATGTTCTGAAACTGGGTGGAATAAGTCTGAGACTCGTCGTGATTGAAATCACGCTTTCGCTGGCCTTGATGACCCTCTTGGGCCGATTGTTCAAGCTGAAGCCGAAGCTCACATCGCTGCTTGCCATCGGATCAGCAGTCTGCGGCGTTTCCGCGATCATCGCCGCCAAGGGCGCTATCGATGCCGACGACGAAGACTCCTCTTTCGCGATCGCCGCAATCCTGGCGCTTGGAGCGCTATCACTCTTCACATTTCCTGCGATTGCGCACGGCTTGCACATGACCGATGTCTCCTACGGATTATGGGCCGGCCTCGGAGTCGACAATACGGCGGAAGCAACCGCCGCCGGCGCATTGTATTCGGATGCCGCAGGCAAAGTTGCGGTGCTCGCCAAAACGGCACGCAATGCCATGATCGGATTCGTTGTCCTGGGATACGCTCTCTACTGGTCTGGACGAGGCCAAGCCGAAGCCATCACAAACAAAGCTGCCTTCCTGTGGAAGAAGTTCCCCAAATTTGTTCTTGGCTTTCTGCTGATGTCGTTACTCGTCGGCTTCCATGCATTCAGCAAGGGACAGGTCGCGTCGCTTGGGAATCTGTCAAAATGGGCATTCCTGCTCACTTTCGCCGGGGTCGGGCTTCGCACTAACTTGCGCGATACGTCGAAGCAGGGCTTACGTCCCTTTATCGTGGGCGCGCTAGGCGAGGTTTTGATTGCATGCCTGACCCTGGGTTTGGTGGTTGGCGCAAATCGAATATGGGGCCTGTGAGACATTTGGCGCACGGGATTTGGCCTCTTTCCATTTCCGATGAATTCATTTCTAATGCTCGGCTATGATTCGCGGAATAATTCACAACCTTGGGCCCTTGGGATTTGCGCTGTTCTTGGTGGTAACGATCACCCGGCCCGCTTTCGCTGCCGATCCTGACTCGCAGCGGCAAATGGCGGATCGCCTCATCACCGAAGCACTCAAACCTTCCGCCATAGAAACCAATCTTCGCCGCTTGACCGACGAGATCGGCGGACGCATTCCGGGTACTCCGGCATTTCAGCGGGCGGTGGACTGGGGAGTAGAGGCGCTAAAGATAGCGGGCGCCGACAACGTCCACACGGAAGAGTTCAGCATTCAACATTCATGGGCGGAGGGTTCTACGTCCATGACTGCATCGCTATATTCCGGAACGACATTCCCCGTTCGTGCCGTCTCGGTCGCGTGGGCTCCAGCACTCGCGTCCGCCAAGCATGTTCCTATCGTGGATGTGGGAGAAGGCTCCGCCTCGGAATTCGCCAAAGTTGGCGACATAGCCGGACGAATCGTTCTGGTCCACTCCAAGGTGCTTGTGACTTGGGACGATCTTTTCGCTGAATACGAGCGGGCTCCTGCCGTGATCGCGTTGGCGGTGAAGGGGAAGGCGAAAGCAATCGCATTTATGGCGACCCGTGATCACGGGATTCTCTACCGTCACACGAACTCCGTGAACGGTGAAATTGATGCGCTTCCGCAATTAATGATCGCCCGCGAAGATGGTGAGAGGATTGCCCGCTTGCTGGCCGCGGCAAACCCGGTGTGGGCGGATATTGCAATCCCCAACAAAATTGGCCCAGCTTTTAAAACCTGGAATGTAGTCGGCGAGATCCGCGGCAGCGAAAGGCCAGACGAATTTGTAGTATTAGGCGCGCATCTGGATTCCTGGGAACTTGGTACTGGCGCGCTGGACAATGGTTGTAATGCCGCGTTGGTAATTGATGCGCTGCGAGCCATCAAAGCCTCCGGCCTGGCGCCCAAGCGATCGATCCGCTTCATCCTCTTCTCTGGCGAAGAAGAAGGATTGCTTGGCTCGCGCGCCTATGCAACGGCGCATCGCCGCGAACTCGATAAAGCTGCAGCGGTAGTCATTTTCGATTCCGGTAGCGGGAAGACTACAAGCTTCTCAACCGGAGGCCGCAAAGATGTGATAGCCGCCACGGCGCCGATGCTAACTCCACTCGAGCAGTTCGATGTCACAAACGCGGTGCCCACTGCAGAATCCGGCACCGACCATTTCGACTTCATGCTCGAAGGTGTTCCGAGTTTCGTCGCCGATCAGGTGGAAGCGAACTATATGGAGAATTATCACGCCACCACCGACACCTTCGACAAAGTAGATTTCGATCAGCTCAAGAAGAATGTAGCCGAAGCAGCCGTGTTTACTTTTGCGCTCGCAAATGCGGACGAACGCGTCGGGCCGCGGTTGAGTCGGGCGCAAATTGAGCAGACTCTGCACGAATCTCGCCTCGACCAGGAATTAACAAATATGGGCCTCTGGGATGAATGGGCGAACGGGAAACGAGGACGAGAACAGTAGGTTACACGTATCGTAAGATTCCCTGTGCTGCTTTTTTGGATTCTTTTCAATCTGTTCGTGCTGGCGATGCTCGCGCTGGATCTGGGTGTTGTGAGTCGCCGGCCACGCCGCGTGGGCGTTCGCGAAGCCCTGACGTGGTCGGGAATCTGGATTGCACTCGCGGGGGCATTCGCTTTGCTGGAGTTCTTCTGGCATGGCAGGGCGCAATCGCTACAGTTCATAACCTCCTATTNNTTGTCTCTGAGCGTCGACAATCTATTTGTCTTTCTCCTCATCTTTCGTTATTTCAAAGTCCCGCCGGAACACGAGCACAAAGTATTGGTCTGGGGAATTCTGGGCGCGCTCGTGATGCGGGGCCTGTTCATCGCTGCCGGAGTCGGCCTCATCGCCCGCTTCCACTGGATCACGTATGTATTCGGCGCTCTATTAATCTATTCAGGAGCGAGGTTGCTTCGACAGGGCGAAACGCAGATTCATCCCGAGAAAAATCTAGTTCTTCGAGTTTTTCGCCGGATCATTCCTGTAACCGACGAATATGTGGGAGCCCGATTCTTTACGCGTCGGGACGTCTTGTATGCCACACCTTTATTTGTAGTGCTGCTGATCATCGAAACCAGCGACATTCTGTTTGCCGTGGATTCCATTCCCGCCGTGCTCGCCGTTACGCTGAATGCGTTTATCGTTTACACCTCAAACGTTTTCGCCATCCTCGGCCTACGCTCCATGTACTTCGCCATGGCCGGAATGCTCAACCGTTTTCACTATCTGCATTACGGCCTCTCGATCATGCTGATCGTTGTAGGGTTCAAAATGCTCGGCTCTCACTACGTCGATATTCCAACCGAGTGGATGCTGGCGACTGTGCTTTTTATTCTGTTGTCTTCCGTCGTCGCGTCACTAGTGAAACCGAAGGCTCAAGCAACAGGATAATGCGCTCCCGGCGAGCATGTCAGCAGTATTTCCAGTGTGCTCTTGCGCCATGTGCCTATGCGCTATCATTGAATGCTCATGATAAGCATTCCCGTCACCACGGCGTCGCGCTCCTATGAAGTTCTGATAGGAAGCGGCCTGCTCGAGCGCGCCGGAGAGCATCTCGGCAAACTTCTTGAAAATCGGCGCGCTTTTGTTGTTACGGTTGCACCGGTACGGCGGCGCTGGGCAAAGGTTTTGCTGAGATCGCTATCGACGGCAGGCATCGCAACCGACTTGCTTGAAATGCCGAATGGCGAGCGCGCGAAACGCCTTTCTACGCTCGAAAAACTTGCCGACAAACTCGTGAAACAGGGCGCTGACCGCGGCATTACGCTGATCGCACTTGGCGGGGGCGTGGTCGGCGACGTCACTGGATTTCTGGCTTCAATCTACATGCGGGGTGTGGATGTAATCCAAATTCCGACAACAGTACTGGCGCAAGTGGACGCGGCAATCGGCGGAAAAACTGGCGTCAACCTGGTATCTGGCAAAAATTTGCTGGGAACATTTCACCAGCCTCGCGCCGTATTGATCGATCCCGCGGTTCTCGACACCCTGCCATCGCGCGAATATCGCGCTGGCCTTTACGAGTCGCTCAAGTGTGGCATCCTCGGAGACGCAGGTCTGTTTCGCCTTTTTGAAGATCGCCATCGCGAGATTCTCGATCGCGATCCGGTCGTGATTGAAAAAGTAATAGCCGATTCCGTCCGGCTGAAGGCCTCAATCGTTAGTTCCGATGAACGCGAAGGCGGTTTGCGGCAAGTGCTGAACTTCGGGCACACCATCGGCCACGCGCTCGAAGCGGAGACTAAATACACCCAGTTGCTGCATGGGGAAGCAGTAGCGTGGGGGATGATCGCCGCGACGCACATCGCGCTCTCCTTGGGCAAACTGGATAGCGTGACTGCGGGACGCATCACTAACTCTGTAATTGGATTCGGAAAACTGCCGCGCATGAAATTTCAGACCGCAAGCATCGTGAAGCGATTGCGTTCCGACAAAAAGACGAGACAGGGAAAAGTCCACTTCATTATTCCCCGGGAAATTGGCAAAGTAGAAATCACAAGCGACGTTCCAGAAGCGATTATCAGTGCGGCAATGGACGAAATTCGACAACTGGCGCGAAATTAACAGTGTGGCGACGGGCGTCTCGCCCGTCCATGATAATGATAAGCGCGCCAAAGAAGCCCAGAAGTGTCGGGCCCAGCGTGACGCCCGGCGCTCCATCGGCAACAGCAAGTATGAATCGAGAAGCGAACCAGCGAACCGTCGGCGCATCTCCTGCCGGCGCGCAAGACCGCGCGTCAGCGTCGAAGGCTGTTCGCGAGATGTTCACCTCGATCGCCCCGCGCTACGATCTGTTGAATCATGTTCTGTCTTTCAACATCGACCGGCTATGGTGGTGGCGCACGGCTCGCAAGTTCGATGCGATTCTTAAACGTTCGGACGCACGTGTGCTCGACCTCTGCTGCGGCACTGGCGACATGACCTTCGCTCTCCACCGCCGAGCGTCTTCTGCAGTTCCACAAATTCTGGGTGCGGATTTTTCGCACGCTATGCTGCAACGAGCGTCGCAGAAGGGAAGAGGCACGAACCTGCGCTGGATCGAAGCCGACGCGCTAAACCTGCCATTTCCCGATGGTCACTTTAATCTTGTGACGTCTGCATTTGGTTTTAGAAATTTGGCCGACTACGATGCGGGATTGCGGGAAATTGCGAGAGTGCTAGCTCCGGGAGGAGAATGCGGCATCCTCGATTTCGGAGAACCCGGCGGTGTTATTGGAAAAGGCTACCGCGTGTATTTCAAAAAAGTTCTTCCCGCGATTGGAACTATGCTCTCAGGAGTGCGCGGCCCTTACGCCTATTTGCCTGCGTCAGTCGAGCGCTTTCCGTCGCCGGACGAAATGCTGGGCCGCATGCATCAGGCTGGATTTCGCGAGGTTTCGTGGACGCCGTACACGTTCGG
>PLBX01000138.1:13751-14497 GCA_003135495.1 Acidobacteriaceae bacterium
AGTCGGTCGGTATTCATGATGTACTGCCCGGTCATATAAGGAACGGCGTCGGGCGGAATCGCTGAGATCTTAAATTTCCATAAAAATTCCAGCACGCGGCGCATTCCCCATTGCCCCGGAACCCGCAGCAACTTAGCCTTTGCCATTTCAATACATTTTCCAAAGGTCAAAGCATCGCCGCGACCCGCAACATTCAGAATCGTTAAGCGCTGCGCTTCGGGTTCCCGCGTCAAAATCCAGGCGATCAGGCGTGCCATGTCATCCACGTGAACAAACTGAATCTTGTTGTCCAAGTATTTCTGTCCGTAAGGCAGCATGCAGGGAAGGCGCTTCGACGAGGCCCGCATGCGTGCCGCCTGCGAACTCTTGCCGTTGGGAGTTCCGCGAAATGCTCCCATTAAATAGTTCTCAACCGACGCTCCCGCAAAAATGTGCGGACGCAAAATAAAAACGCCGCAATCTCGCAGCGCAGGCGCTCGATGTTGCACCACGAGGTCGCACTCTCTTTTATGAATGGCGTATGGCAGCGTGTGGGCAGCTAGCGGCGAGTCTTCCGCAACCGCCGAGGGCATATCGGAGCCGTATGCTGAGACGCTGCTAGGAAAAATAAACTGCCGAATCGTGCTCTCTCTGCTTCGATTGGCTTCGGTAATGGCCTCAACCACTCGAGCCGTCCCCGCAACGTTGATTCGCCACATGCGGTCAACGTCGAGTACTCCCGAGCGCTGGGGATCGATCACAAATGC
>PLBX01000138.1:14561-16261 GCA_003135495.1 Acidobacteriaceae bacterium
AGCCGCTGGCCAAGATTTCCAGAAACGCCGGTAACCAGGATAGTTGGTTTTGACGTGTCCATTTATTCCGGATCTTTGTGTTCGTACTTTCTAATTGAGATATTCTTAGTCGGGGTCTTCAGCATGATCGGCCGGCGGCCTTGCTCCGCGCGGCTGGGGAGGCATCGTAGGATTTCGGCTGGGACCGAAGTAAGCGTCGTTCATATCGACATTGTCTTGAAAACTGTTCATGCTATCGCGATAGCGTTGTCCTGAAATGACGCCGCGCATCTCGGCCTTAACTGTGTCCAGAGGTAAAGTTTCTTTGCTGACTAACTTATAAATGTAATAGCCGCTTGCGTCGGCGATCACTTCGGAGACTTCGCCAGGTTTCAAATCCATGACTGCTTTATGAGTCGCAGGCAGAGTATTGCGGCGGACTTTCTCCATCTCTGTCTTCGGCGGGTTTCCTGCAAATCCTGCGTCGACGTATGCTTCCTTCTGCAACTTATCGGCGTCCTCACCCTTTACCAGGCGAGCGTGCAGTTCAACGCTGATTTTTTTCATTGCCTCTTCATTCGCCTTTTGTTGCGCTTCGCTGGGCGGAGTTGGCACGGATGCCTTTGACCCGGCCTTGGCGGGCGGTGTCGGCGGCGTCTGCTTGGTGTGAGGAATAAATATCTTTACGAAATTCGCTTGCTCATAATTAGCTTCATTCTTCTTGTAATAGTCTTCCAAATCACTGTCTGTAACTTTGCCGGCATCTTCCTGCAGGGCATGGCTCAGTTCGCCGGAAAGAATTTGCATGCGCGCAAAATGCATCGTCTCCTCGAACTTCGGTTGTTTATCCAAGCCGCGTTTTTCCGCCTCGGTCGACATGCGCAGCATGATCGAGTACTTATTTGCGAGGTTACGTCGAATCACGGGCGTCATATTCGGTTGCAGCGCATCGGCAAGCTTGTCAAATTCCGCTCGCGTGATCACCGTCTTGCAAGAATCGCCGCTTTGTTTGGCGTCCGCGCAGAAGTTCTTCAGCGTCAGCACCGGATCATTTGGCCCAATCTGTACCGCGGGCGCGGTATCCGCCGGAGCCGTTGCCCCCGGCTCTGCCTTCGCCCCAGCCGGCGGTGCAGATGGTTGGGCAGTTTGCGCAAAAGCCAATCCCGCGAGTGCCAGACACACGAAAAACAGTGATCGCATCAGTTCTAATCCTCCAGCAGACGTTAGTAATAATCGCGACGACTGCCATCGTAGCATGTCCTCTGGTAGACCGGGCAAGAGCACTAAGAGGATCAGTTCCGTGTTCGCTCCGAAAATGATTCACCATACTGGGGCGCGAAGTCGCACAAAATCCTTTCATTTCGCATCTCCCTTCGTGTACTTTCGTGCCCTCGGTAGTTGAGAATTTGCAAATTAAATGACGGCTGGGAAGGTAAGGGGTTGGCGGCAAATCATTCCAAAGCGATAATGTCGGTTATGCCGGAAGGGCGAGCCATCTTGAATAGCGGAGCCATGCGACGCGAGAAACGCGCGGTCGCAGGTAACTCGGTTTTGGCCGCCCTAATAATTACGGCGCTCAAAATCGTTGTTGGAATCACCACCTCTTCGCTCGGGATACTGTCGGAGGCCGCGCATTCGGGTCTGGATCTGATCGCCGCGCTGGTAACGTTCTTCTCGGTGCGCGTCTCCGATAAACCGGCCGACGCCGATCACCAGTACGG
>PLBX01000230.1 GCA_003135495.1 Acidobacteriaceae bacterium
CTGACAAACTGGACAAGCGGAGCATCTGGATGCGGCCAGGGATAACTTCCTGTTTGTCCGTCACACGCCCCGACCGGCGGGAAGCACAAGGGGTGGTTGACATCTTTAATTGTAAGGCGGCGATTTATCGACAGTAATCTGCACCTAACGCACTTCGGAGGCGGGGACTTCCAACATCATTCGTCTCCATCCGTTCCGATCTTGTTTGACTACAAGGTGCCCGCCGCCGCATGGGTGGCGAGCACTCAGGACTGACGGTCACTTGATCTTCTCGAAGTCTCCCGGCTTCCAGCTCTTGTCGATGGCGGCCTCGGTCGGGCCGTAGAGTCTGATGACTGCCAAATACCCCTTACCCGTCACCGTCGCCATCCAGTTGCCAGCCTTGCCCTCGGGTGCCTTGGGGCCAAAGTAAAGGTCCGTGCTGCCGTCGGCATTCTGAATCGGCTTGTCGCGCGAGCCCAGCGACGGGAAAGGCTGGCCATTGGCGAGTCCCGAGCCGGTAAGCGCATCGTAGAGCGTCACCGACCAGAAGATGTTGGCCGGGATCTTGGAGGGCAGATTGAGGCGATAGCTGTTCCCACCCAACAAAGGCGCGCCCTCGCCATCGGTAAGGCCGATCATGTAGTTCGCGCCCTTGCCCGGTGTGAAGGTAATCATACCGGGGCTGATCGAGTAAACGTAGCTGAACATGTTGATCCGCGCATCGAGGGCCAGGAAGCCTCCGGCTTTGTTCATAAAAGAGAGACTGATGGCGCCGGACGGATTTTCCGGCGTGCCGTCGGCGAAGGGTCTGATCCAGTGACGATCCGGGTAGATTACGTAGGAGACGCCACTGACAACATCGTCGAAGCCGAGGACACGCGATGTCTTGTAACCGGTCTTTGCGGCCCGATCGAGGATTGTCCGAGTGCGAGCATCCGGTGTGAACGGCTGGCCCTTGACGATGCCGATCGCTGCCAGCATGCCGAGCCAGTCGGGATCGGCGAGGTTGTCGCCCTCGCTGTCCACGAGCCGCTTGAGCTGATCGAAGGCGCTGCCGTCGCTGATCGGCAACATGTTGACCGGGACACCGGAGGCGTCAGGGAATTTCATCGCCTCGGCGCCAGCCTCGCCCTTCAGCGGATAAAACTTCATCTTTTCAAGGTGCGCGACAGCCGGAGTCAGATTCTTCGGGTCCTCATAGAACCCGCGCAGGAAGACGAAGACGTTGTAGGTCCCCGAACGGTAAACGAAATAGCCTTCCGGCACCGCTCCCTTGTAGCCAGGTGGCAACAGGAGGAACTTGCCGCCCTTGCCGCCATCCGGCCCAGCAAAGCCGACGTCACCAAAGAACTTACCACCATCGACCGGGATGGGACGCTGCCAGTAATCGAGCAGAATACCTTGCAGCCCGGACGGCGCTTCCATCACCAGCGGCCCATCCTTGCCCAGGTCCACGTAGCTCATGGCGTAGAGGACGTCGGAGTTGGGAGTGGTTACTTGAGTCTTGGCGTCGAGTCGCTGCTTCCAGATGGGCAGGACGTTGTAGCCGGCGCCGAAGGCCTTTTCCGAACCGACCTGCATGCCGAGCGTGTTGATCAACGGCAACGCCCAGAGGTAGGTCTGCGTCGCTCGCTGAAAGAGCAGTTCGTCGCGGAGTGTCTGCGTGGTCTCCTTGGTGGGCCGGCCTTCCGTGAAGGGGAGGTTGGCGAGTTTGTCGAAATGGGTCTCCTGAGCGAGGGCCAGCGTTGTGAGTCCGCTCGTTGCCAGCGTACTAACAAGCGCGGCGGCGAGGAAGTTTAACTTGTGTTTGGTTTTCATTTATATTGTTCTTTCTTTTTGTGGTTGATTGGTTTGCTCACTTCGACGTTTCGATGACGCCGGTTACCTCGCGACCTAGTAACGGCGAGCCTCAAACACGCGATTGTAAATGTGGGAACAGCTGACCAACACTGTCAGTACTGACAGCAACGAGCCGTATCGTGTCGTCGTTGAGCTTCGGAACGTTTCTCCAGGGCCACTGGATTCTGTGTTGCTACTGGGCCAAGGTTCGCAAGTTCAATCAGCTTCTCTTTGAACATTTCGCGACCACAGATCGGACAAGACCGATGAAAATGCCTGGCCTTTAGGGAGCGGGCTATCCCCAATAAGAGGGCTGTGCATCTCGACTCACCTCCGAGGCAAGAGAAAAGAACTACGGCAGCCGCCGCTCGTCTTTATCGTCGCGTCTGCCAACTCCCGAATGGTCGGCAAACCTTACCTTACCGGGTTAGGTAAGTAGCCCGTGATCCGGGAACGAACCATTAACTGCTGCCGCGGAACTTCGTGGCGAAAATGCTATCTCGAACAGAAACGGAACGGGCGCTTGGATAGGCCAAAAATGGCGCGCCCTTCGGAGTGCAGGGACGAGTACGCTCAAAAAGTATTTGACACTGCCGACATTGTTAGAGAGGCGATATTACGTCAACAACCGTGCCCTTCAGCCAGCGGACTGCGCCTAACCAGAAGTGATTTCGGTCAACGCCAGTTCAATCCGATCCACTTCCTCACGAATCACCCGGATCGCCTAGTGATTGCTCGGATTGGGCACTGGTTTGATCGCTTCTGCCGCGTGACGAATCTTGTAGCTGCGATCCCGAATGAAGTTGATTCTCGCGGAGGTCTCGATCCGGTGGAGATAAATCCTTTTGGCCAGTCTTGTGGTCATCCAGGCGAACGCCAGCCCGAACAACATCTCGATTGGAAGGCGATCAGTTGCTCCATCAAAATCGCGGAACGTGAATCGATACACGGCTTCGCCCAGACCTAGAGAAGCGAATATCACTCCCATCCCAATCAATCCAAGCGTCAACAGGTCATTTGGTCGAAGTGCCGCAGACGATTGCTCTCTGCCCAAGTTTTGCGAGAATACCATTGTCCCCCCAATACGATATTAAATAGACCGAAGTTTTCGATTTTATGCCGAATCGTTCCTTGTGCACAGCGCGTGGGCCCGGCCGTTCATTGCGATTCTACCCGTTTTAGAAACCTGATACGGCCCAGGATAATCGCCTCACTCGGAGGTTTATGGAGTCAATTAGTGCAAAGGCGATATTACGCCAACAACCCTTCTGAGATTCCGCCAACTCCACGGCTTTCATTGACTTGCCCGTTTCACAGACGTAAGATTCGCGCCAGTGATCGGCCAGACCATCTCGCACTACCGCATCATCGAGAAGCTGGGCGGCGGCGGGATGGGCGTGGTCTACAAGGCCGAGGACACTGAGCTTGGCCGCTTTGTCGCATTGAAGTTTCTGCCCGAGGACGTAGCTCAAGACCCGCAATCTCTTGAACGCTTCCGCCGGGAAGCACGCGCCGCTTCCGCCCTGAACCACCCCAACATCTGCACGATCTACGAAATCGGCAAGCACGATGGCCATTCGTTCATTGCCATGGAGTTTCTGGACGGCACTACCCTGAAGCACCGCATCGCCGGAAAGCCCATGGAGACGGATGTATTACTTGGTCTGGGGATTGAGTTACAGAGCCTGAAGACGTCCAGAACGAGAACTAGGCATCCCGTCGTCCAACTTCCGTGTTGCCCGTGACTCGGGGAAGAATTGGCTGTCTGCTAAGGATGCGTGCCTCTTTTCGCACAAACTCATGCAAACAAAGCTGCCACAATCGAGGCCTGCACTGACTCAAAACCTCTGAGCTAAGAAACACTCAGTCACAGTGCATGCCGCGTTCCATTCCTCACTTAGGCCACGCGATGGTAAGGAGAAATACGCTGTCGCACTT
>PLBX01000059.1 GCA_003135495.1 Acidobacteriaceae bacterium
ATCTCGGCCTGCTTCTTGCGAATGGGGATATTCGCTCAGCGCGCGGACAGCGTTGGGAGCAATTGAGCGCGCTCCTGCCGCACGTGACGGCGGGACCTTCGGTGGATGTCTCGGAAACAAACTTGTCCGAGATCGGCTTTACATTCAAAATTCCGGGACTGAATCTTCCGGCGTCCGTCGGTCCGTTCTCTTATTTTGACGCGCGCGTGAATGTGACTCAGTCTTTGTTTGATTGGAAATCGATCAACAATGCCCGGGCGGCAAGCCAGAATTTGAAATCCACTGAATACACGTACAAAGACGCGCGCGACCTGGTGGTGCTCGCGGTAGGATTTGTGTATTTGCAAGCGATCGCTGATGAGGCTCGCATCGAAACGGCAGATGCGCAAGTCAGCACGGCGCAGGCCCTGTCCGATCAAGCATCAAGCCAATTGACGGCGGGCACTTCGCCGGCCATTGATGCGCTGCGAGCAAAGGTGGAGCTACAAACGCGGCAACAGCAGTCGATTCAAGCCAGGAACGATTTTGCAATCCAAAAGCTGGCGGTTGCGCGCGTAATCGGGTTGGCTCCCGGGCAGGAATTCGAATTGACGGACAATTCACTGTACCAACAGTTCGAGGGTATGACCGTCGAGGAGGCGCTGAAACGCGCATATGACACGCGTTCGGACTATCAGGCGACCCAGGCGGAGGTGCGCGCAGCGGAAATCTCGCGGAAGGCCGCGGAGGCCGGCTATTATCCATCGCTATCCTTTAATGCGGACTACGGCACCGCGGGAGCGCATCCTTCCACAGCAACGCAAGTACTCGACGTCCGGGGAACCCTGAACATCCCGATTTTTCAGGGCGGGAGTGTTCATGGCGATGTTTTGCGGGCGGAAGCCGCGCTTGAGCAGAGCCGCAAACGCCTGGACAATCTGCGCGCGCAAATCGACTCCGACGTACGCGCCGCTTTACTGAACCTGCAGTCCTCGGAACAGTTGGTGGCCGTGGCGCGCAGCAACATCGATTTGGCTGAGCAAACGCTGGCGCAGTCGCGCGATCGCTTCGGCGCGGGTGTCACCGATACCGTCGAGGTGGTGCAATCACAGCAGGCAGTGGCGGGCGCTCACGAGCAATACATCTCCAGTCTCTACAGCTTCAATTACGCCAAAATTTCATTGGCCCGCGCCCTGGGTGCAGCGGATGAAGGCGTCAAGGAGTTCTTTAAAGGAAAATAGCTTATGAGCGAAGCGAACTCACCCAATCCGAACGCTGGCGCAAACAACCAATCCGTCACAAGTTCGCCGCCACGAGACGCTGCTCCGGTAACAGGTACGCCGCGGCGCTACAGGCGTTCGAAGGTCCGCAGAAATATTTTAATCGTTGTCGTGGTCCTGATCGTGGTTGTGGGCGGCGTGTTTTTGTGGCGCCATCTCAACAGCTACGAATCGACCGACGATGCGCAGGTGGATGTGCATCTTTATCCGGTCAGCGGGCGCGTTTCCGGTTACGTGACCAAAGTAAATGTCGGCGACAACGAGTATGTACNNATGTACAGCAGGGAACCGTGCTCGTCGAGATCGACCCAAAAGACTATGCAGTTGCCGTCCAGCAGGCGCAAGCCAACCTCGCCAGCGCGGAAGCCACGGCTCAATCGCTTAATATTACAGTTCCGATTACTTCCGTGAACACTTCGAGCCAGTTGAGTTTTGCATCGTCGGACGTCGAAAGTGCCAGTGCCGGGGTGAACATTACAGAGAGACAGGTCGCAGCNNGAGCAAGTTTACGATCAGGCGCTGGCTGCGGCAAAAGCCAGCTCAGCCTCCATAGCCGCCGCCCGTGAAAATGAGGCCGCTGCTCAACAAGCGGTGCAACAGGCCAGAAGCCGTTTGGCGCAATCCGAGGCCAACCACCAAAGCGCCGAAACCGGGCCGCAACAGGTAACCTCGAGCCGAGCTCGCGCCAGCGCTGCAATCGCTGACGTGGAGCAGCGGCGCGCGGCTCTGGAGCAAGCGGAGTTGGACTTGCAATACACCAGGATCGTGGCCCCGGTCAGCGGCGAAGTGAACAAGACCGTTGTTGTCGGGATGAATGTGCAACCCGGCCAGGAATTACTTACTGTGGTTCCGCTGGATGAAGTTTGGATTACCGCTAATTTCAAGGAGACGCAACTCCGCCGCATGCGCGTCGGACAGAAGTGCGACATTCATGTGGATTCGAGCGGAAGGACCTACCAGGGCCATGTGGATAGCATTGCCGGAGCCACGGGTCCGCTCTTCAGCTTGCTCCCTCCGGAGAATGCCACAGGAAATTATGTAAAAATTGTCCAGCGGATCCCCGTAAAGATTGTTCTCGAGCCGGGAGAGAACCGGGATCGCCAGCTTCGGCCAGGCATGAACGTGGTGCCCAACGTGTACCTGCAATGAGTTCCGCCGCTTCTCCGACGGTCGACCACGTCAGCTGGCACCCTAAATATAATCCCTGGCTGATTGCTGTGGTCGTGGCACTGGCTGCATTCATGGAAGTGCTCGACACGAGCATCGCCAATGTAGCTTTGCCTTACATGGCCGGGAATTTGGGGGCAAGCAACGACCAAAGTACCTGGGTGCTGACTTCTTATCTGGTGTCGAATGCGATTGTGCTGCCGATCAGCGGCTGGCTTGCGGGCGCATTTGGCAGGAAGCGTTTTTTCTCGGTCTGCTTGTTCGTTTTTACGGTGAGTTCGTTACTGTGCGGGATTGCACCGAGCCTGGGTCTTCTTCTTTTCTTTCGCGTACTGCAAGGCGCGGGCGGCGGCGGCCTGCAGCCCATGGCGCAGGCCATTCTTGCAGACACCTTTCCACCACAACAACGGGGTTTGGCGTTTGCGCTCTACGGCATCACGGCGGTTACAGCGCCCACGATTGGTCCAACCCTGGGTGGGTGGATCACGTTTAACTATTCCTGGCGGTGGATTTTTTTCATCAATCTACCGGTTGGCCTGCTGACGTTGTTTTTGGTCTACCGTTTTGTCGAAGATCCACCCTATTTGGCCGAAATAAAAGCGGCCGGGGTCAAGTTGGACTACCTTGGCATTGCGTTGCTGGCGCTGGGTGTCGGTGCGTTGCAGATACTGCTGGATAAGGGGCAAGAGGATGATTGGTTCGGATCGCACTTCATCACGACTCTGGCCGTCACCGCCGCGGTATGCCTGATCGGACTGGTAATCTGGGAGTGGTTTCAAAAGGCGCCGATCGTCGATGTTCGGCTGTTCAAGAGTTTCAATTTTGCGAGCGCGAATTTGATGATGTTCACTCTGGGAATCGTGTTGTTCGCCAGCCTGGTGCTGATGCCGCTGTTTCTCCAGACACTCGTTGGGTATACCGCCCAGGTGGCGGGACTCGCGATTTCGGCAGGCGGACTGATGCTGCTGGTTGAAATGCCGATCATAGGCGCACTAACGACGAGGGTACAGGCGCGATATCTCATTGCTTTTGGCTGGCTCTGTCTGGCCATCGCCATGTTCTATTCCACAAAGCGGCTGGACTTGGCGATCAGCTTCAGTGCCGCCATGTGGGTGCGGGTCGCGCAGGTAGTGGGAATGGGATTTCTGTTCGTGCCCATTACACTGGTGGCTTACATCGGAATTGCGCCGGAGAAGAACAATGCGGTAGCCGGAATCGTCAATTTTATGCGCAATATGGGAAGCAGCGTGGGAACGTCGTTAGTCACTACATTGATAGCGCGTCGCTCGCAATTCCATCAGGCGAGGTTGGTGCAGAACGTCAGTCTCGGTAATTCGAGCTTCCTGAATTCGGCGAGTGGCCTCGCCCAGCGCCTAACCGCCGCTGGCGTCGGTGGCCATGACTCGCAATTGCAGGCTTATGCCAGGATTTATCAAGCCGTGCAAGCACAGGCCGCAAGCCTCGCCTACATCGATACTTTTATGGTTCTTGCCGTGGGAGCGGCTATCATGTTTCTGTTGGCTTTTGCATTGAAGAAGAATGAGCCGGGTGGCGGGGGAACGGCGATGGCGGAGTAACGATCGGCCCGATTGAAGGCCGCGGACCAATCAGAGCGCAGTCATGCTGGAGATTAAACTCATCCTTTGCCCGGTTGATTTCTCAGAGTTCTCGATAAGGGCGTATCGCCATGCGCTATCGCTCGCCGAGCATTATCGAGCCAAGCTTATCGCACAGCATATCGTGGAAGTGAGGCGGTATCCTTACGCCGACTATGCAGCTTCTGCTGGAGACTATGCGGCTTTTTGCCGGTCGCTGCGTGAGGGGGGCAAGGAGCAACTGCGGGAATTCGTTAAGCAGCAGACTCACAATGAAATTCAGCCGGAGCTGATGGCGCACGAGGGGGCAGCCGCGGACTCGATTCTGTCGTTCGCAATAGCACGGAGAGCCGACCTAATCGTCATGGGTACGCACGGCCGGCGAGGCTTTGACCGCTTGGTGTTGGGGTCAGTAACCGAACGCGTGATGCGCAAGTCTTCCTGCCCCGTGCTGGTAGTATGTGAGCCGCGCCACGACTCCCAGGGCATTCGTGAAGAGCAACACCAAGCCCACCACTTGGCCCGCATTCTTTTCTGTACCGATTTCTCCGAGAACTCGAAGCGTGCGTTGCGCTATGCTATTTCTGCGACCGGGGAGTACGACGCCGAACTCACTCTGCTGCACGTGTTGGAGGATGTTCCAAATCCGGCGAAGAACCAAGAGGTACTAGCGAGAACGACGGAGCAACTCGTTAGATTGGTTCCGCAGGAGGCGCGCAAGACGCTCAAGATTAAGACGGCTGTGCGCATCGGAAAACCTTATGAGCAAATCGTTCAACTCGCACTGGAAGGTCAATTCGACCTGGTGACTATGGGAGTGCGTGGCCGTGGGGCGTTAGATCTTGCGGTGTTTGGCTCGACGACCTATCGGGTGATTCAGTTGGGATGCTGCCCGGTTCTAACGGTTCACCTTTGAAATGGTTCTACTTTCACGCCGGTCCTCGATTATCCTAGTAGAAGATGATGAAAATCGTCACGATTGAACGCGAATACGGGAGTGGCGGCGGCGAAATCGCTCAATTATTGGCGAGGGAGTTGGGCTGGAAACTTTGGGATCAGTTATTGACGGAGGAAATCGCGCGGCTGGCTGAATGTCCCAAGGCAGTCGTCCAACTTCGAGAAGAACGGACCGACCCGCTCTACTATCGGCTCTTCAAATCGTTTTTGCGCGGGAGCTACGAAGGAAGCCTCAATGCGCACAAGCTGAAGGTTGTCGACAGCGAAAGCATTTTAAAGCTTACAGAACGTGTGGTTCTGCACGCGGCGAAAACCGGAAACTCCGTCATCGTCGGAAGAGGATCGCAGCAGTTTCTCAAGCACCGCCAAGACACGTTGCGGATATTTCTTTATGCTCCAAGAGAAGACAAGGTGCGGCGGTTGCTGGCTCGCGGCAAGAGTGACAAGGAGGCCGAACAGCTAGTCGATACGGTTGATCGGGAACGCGCCGATTTCATCCAGAAGTTCTTCCACGTTGAATGGCCTGACCGCACCCTATATCACGCCATGATCAATACTGCGATCGGCGAACCGGCCGTCCTTCGCATGATTCTGGATTTTATGAAAAGCCTTGATGCAAGAGTTACTGCCTAGAAATAAGTTGTTCGCCGGCGCTCATCAACACAACTGATCCTTGGATCGCACTCGCGGTTTCTGTGGATCCAGCGACACAACCATCTGCCGCTATGACGAGAACGGAAATCCGATTGACACCAGAGGGATAATCTAAAAGCTGGCCCAGGTCAACAGCAAACAAAGTCAGGTCGCTTTCGCCATATCATCGGTTTGTGATCGCATTGCATTCGCCGGTGGGAGTGGTTGAAACCGGACTGCTTAACCGCCCTCCAGAGAAAAGGCCTGCAAAGCCCACCTTCAGCATTGAGCAGGAAACTTTCTCTGGTCCGGTTTCAGAGCAATA
>PLBX01000370.1 GCA_003135495.1 Acidobacteriaceae bacterium
GCTCCGGTGAATGCTCCCTTTTCGTGGCCAAACAGTTCACTCTCCAAGAGTCCAGTAGGAATGGCAGCGCAGTTCAGCTTGATGAAGTTACGATCCTTTCGCCTGCTCATGCCATGAATCAGGCGGGCTATACGTTCTTTACCAGTGCCGGTTTCGCCGGTGATGAGCACGGTTGAATCGGTGTCAGCTACGATGGAGGCATAATCTAAAACACGCTTTAATGCGGCGCTGTTGCCAACAATATCGTCGGAGCGATTCGCGCTTCGAATTTCGTATTCCAGATAGCGTTTTTCCTGGGCGAGGCGCTCTTTCAATTGGGCTATTTCACGATAAGAGTGCGCATTCTGCAGCGCAGCAGCGATTTGATTTGCCACCTGCTGCAGATACTCCACCTCGGGCGGCCCGAATGCGTTATCCAAGGTGCTACTCGGGTTGAGCGTTCCCCACACACGATCGTTCGCGATCAGGGGCACGGTGCAAACCGAACGGACACCTGCCCTATGCATTGCTTTCGCCAATGGATCATTGACTTCCGCAAGTTCCAGCGCAGTCAAGAAAGTAACTTCGCGGGCCTGAATCGCCCTCATTGAAAGGGATTGCTCAAGCGGAACCTTACTTCCATGGTTGAGAAAGGGTTCCCATTCCAAGGCGTCGCCATACTGGTGCACGGTCTTGCCGTCCTCATCGAGCAGGGAAAGGATTGCCCGCTCATAGCGGGCGATGCTACGGATGCTGGAGAGGATAAGGGGCAATAGTTTTTCCAGTTCGAGACTGGAACTCAGTTCTCGGCTGATGGACACAAGGCTTTGCTGCTCTTCGAAAGCGCGTGCGGCTCTTTCTTTCTCCATTGCGAAAGCGCCGAGCAGGGCGATGTGCGAAAGGAATTCCACGTCCTCGTTTGTTAGAGTTTCGGGGACGCTCCTGCCCACCGCTAAAGCTCCAAAACGGCGGGAGGGTGTGCTCAATGGAATAACCGTATAAGAGCGCACGCCGTGGTCGCGCAAAGCGGCCAGCATGGCGGGAAAGCGCTGCTCGCGTTCAATGTCAGGAATGGCGAGGGGCGCTTGATTTTTCCAAGCCCACCCGCTGGCCGCATCATCTACTGGGACGCCTTCGAAATCGCCACTCTCCTGATTCTTTTTCCAATATTGAGTGAACATGCAATCGCGGCGAGGGTCATGCAGCGATAAGTTGAGCAGCTCGCCACCGGTCAAGTTGAGAACCGGGGGAGCGAGTTCTCTGAATGCATCTGGAAGATTACTAGCTTTTGCCAAGAGGTCAGTAGCTTCGAGTAGAAGGTGATACCGGCTGCTTTCCATTGCCGAAGTTCCATCTCCGCCATTATTTTTGGACACGAGTCTTCTCCTGCGTCTGCCACGCTCTGTGGAACCGCGAGTTTTGAGCAGGAACGGGGGTCAACGCGGCTTGCCATTCCGCGGGACACGTTCAAACGTCTGACGCAGTCGTTGGTTCCGTACGTGGGAACCAATCTCATTTCCCCCCGGTTGGGGGCCCCCTCAGGTCTGCGACACCGTTTCCCGGGAACTTGTATCATCCCGGAAAAGACATTGTTACTCCATTTGCCCATCACAGGCAAGTTATTCCTGTTCCTACATCACGAATCTCTAGTAGAGTTCCTCAAATGGAACCTCTTTGTCTTCACACCTTAGCAACTAACTCACTCTGGATGTTGGTCTTCGCGGATTCTCGCTTTCGAAGCCGCCACCCCTGATGCAAGGTTATAACTTCATAGAAAGACATACTAGCGCGCATTGGTAAGTTGGGAGTAACACAAAGAATTATGCCTATGATGCTTTAGTTTAGGTGCGGCCGGGAATTTGGAGCCTTTCAGCCATTCTTACCAAGTCGGCCAGAGATTGTGCCTGCATCTTGTCCATGGCGCGGCTGCGATGAACCTTGACCGTGTTTTCGGTGGTCCCAATCTCAGCCGCAATCTGCTTGTTGAGGTTGCCCGCGACCACCATGGTGATGACTTCGCGCTCTCGTTGTGTCAGCGATTCGAAACGCTCCTCTAACACAGCGATCTCCGCCTCTTGTTGCCGCCTCGCTCGATCCCTTTCCAATCCGAGCTGAATGGCATCCAGCAGATCCTGATCGCGGAAGGGTTTGGTCAGAAACTCGACGGCGCCCGCCTTCATAGCTCGAACAGTCATGGGAACGTCACCGTGGGCGGTGATGAAGATGATCGGAATATGAATGCACGCCTTAGTCAATTCCTGCTGAAAATCGAGCCCACTGATCCCCGGGAGCCTGATGTCGACGACGAGGCAACTGGGCACGTCCGGACGAGTCTTACCCGACATAAACTCCTGTGCCGAGCCAAATAACTCAACTCGCAATCCTATCGATTCGATGAGGCGCTTGATGGCGCGACGAACCGAGGGATCGTCATCGACAACGTACACCATGGGCGCCGCGTCTTTCATTAGACAGTCATCCCGTTGGCTGGCAGTGTGAAGTAGAAGATCGCACCCGGGGAACCCGGTTCGGCCCATAAGCGACCGCCGTGAGACTCGATAATCGAGCGGCTGATCGACAATCCCATTCCAATTCCCTGCGGCTTGGTGGTGAAGAAAGGTTCAAAGATACGTTCCACGGGATCTGTATCGATTCCGCTTCCGGAATCCTGAACTCGCACAAGCACGCCATTGCCATGCGGAAATGATGTGAGGTTGAGGGTCCGTGTCCGGTCAGTTACGGCGCCCATGGCATCGATTCCGTTCATGACCAGATTAATTAGGACCTGCTGCAACTGCACCCGATCGCCCAGCACGCGCGGTAGAGCAGTGTCCAATTCGAGCCGGACATGAACGAGGTTTCTGGCTGCCTCACTGCGCACTAGAACGCTGACTTCCTCGATCACCTCATTGATGTCTAACCTCACCCTATCTACGGCGCCCTTTTTTAGCAGTCCCCGAACTCTTGAAATGACGGCACTGATCCGATTGCCGTCCTCCACAATTTCTGCAATTGCCTTTTGAACTTCCTCCAGATTCGGCATCCCGCTGGTGATCTGGCGCAGGGAGAAGTTGCCGTTCATGAGCACAGCGGTCAGAGGTTGGTTAATTTCGTGTGCGATTGAAGCGACCAACTCTCCCATTCCAATCACCCGGGTAACCCGGGCAAGATTGTCCTGGGCCTCCTGCAATGCCGCTTGTGTTCTCTTCCACTCCGTGATGTCTTTGCCGATGCCAAGGCTTGACCCGTCCGAAAGAAGTACGAAAGCAGCAGCCACGTCTATGACGCGCCCTTCCCTCACCTTCACTTTCAGGTCGGTCCACTCACCTGTGGATGCGGCAACGACTTCGAAAAATACCTGCCGATACTCAGGATCAGGGAAAAGCTCGGCATATATATCCAGACCCGGTTCACGTATTTCTTCCTGCGTCCAACCGAGTGTGCGCTGCCATTCCGGATTGACCAGTTCGAGGTGGCCATCTTTGCCAACGAAGCCTATCATTACGGGAATATCCTCGAAAATGTTTTGAAACACTTCCTTCTGTTTTTTCAATTCATCTTCGGTCCGCTTGCGGTCGACTATTTCCTTTCTCAGCGCTTGGTTGACCTCTTCAAGCTGTAAGGTCCGCTCGGCGACGCGACGCTCCAACTCTTGGTTGAGCCGCTGGACTTCCACACTCGCCCGCCTGTCCACAGACGACGTCACCATAGCGGCCACAATCACGATCAAAGTCACAATAGCAATTCCACTGTTGGCAAAGGGGGAGATGCTCACTGCGTAGGAAAGGTCCGGAGGCGAGGCGGGGATGAAAGTTGCGGCAGCCATGCCGGAGTAATGCATCGCGGAAACAGCCAGTCCCATGACCGTAGCGCTACCAAGCCTGCGCGGAACCGTCCATCGAGTCTCTTCGCGCAGATCGAACGCCATCATCAGCGCTACCAGAGAAAAGATGAATGCGAACAAAACGGAAATGGTCACTAGCAGGAGGGAAAACCGGGCGATGGCAGGCAATCTCATTGCGGCCATGCCCATATAGTGCATACCGGCGATGCCCGCGCTCATAATGACGCTGCCAATCAAGGCCTCAACCATGCCTATTTTCTGGCGGCTCGCTACATACAGCGCGACCGCGGACGCGAGCATGGCCACCAGGAGTGATGCCAGAAATGTCGGCCAATGGTACTCGACGGGTACAGGCAGGTGGAAGGCCAGCATCCCCTTGATATGCATCGCCCAGATGCCGATACCCATCGCAGCGGCGCCACCTGTCAACCATGCCGCGCGAATGCGGCCGCTTGCGGCGGTCACACGCCCCGCAAGGTCGAGCGCGGCATAGGACGCCGCGATGGCTATAAACACTGATCTCCCAACTTCGCCATAGTCGTAGGAGCCGGTCAATTCGATGTTTGCAGAGATGAACATCGAGGTTCTTCTTCGCCGGTCGGGGAGAAACCAAAATTCCCCGGAGTTACGTCCAGATTGGTCTTGATGGCGCGCCCCGAAATCTTAGATATAGAGAGATACGGGCGTTCCGAACTGGGGGAGGATTCTTGATACTGCTTTCCCGAATTGGTTCTATCCGGAAAGAACCATTCTTACGCCCAGTCCAGTCCGCTTGCAAGGTTTTTCAATGTATTACCAGAAACTTGCGCTAACATTTACCAAATGGCACGTGGTTGGGAAAGTAAGTCCGTCGAACAGCAGCAGGAAGAAATGGCAGAGCAGCGTAAGAGCTCTGGCGCTCCGATTT
>PLBX01000552.1 GCA_003135495.1 Acidobacteriaceae bacterium
TTCTTGATGTCGATCCAGCCATTGGTCATCGCCCCGCGTCCGAATGTTGGCCCCAAACTGGAGACCGTAGGGCCGTGTCAAACCCGAGCCTGGTTTTCCAGGTAGCAGACCCCCAGGCTGCGCATGCTTTTGACCACCAGATAATTAAATTCATTGGTGTCGGTGCAGCCCCCGGTGAAGGCAATGCCCTCGCAGCGGTTCACGGTGTGGCCATTCGCGTCTTTTTCCAGGAACGAGTCTTCACGCGTTTTCTTCACCCGCTGTGCGATTTCGCTGTAGGCCTGCTCCCAGGAAATGTCTTCCCAATCGGTGGCTCCCGGCCGCCGCACTTGCGGCTTGAGCAGCCGCCGGTCATTCATGATGTCCTGTTCGAGCGATGAACCTTTGGGGCAGAGAGTTCCGCGGTTGATGGGATGGTCGGGGTCGCCTTCGACGTGCACCACCTGCGGGATCGCGTTCTTGGCCTTGTCGCCGAGCGTGTAGATAATGACGCCGCAGCTCACCGCACAATAAGGACAGGTGCTGCGAGTTTCGCTGGCGCGTGAAATTTTGAGGGATAGGGTCTGGGCGTAAACCGGGGTTAGATCGAAGCCGAGGGCAGAGATTCCAGCACCCCCGAGAACCGTGCCCCTAAGAAAGTTCCGGCGAGATAGCTCCATTGTGTTGCCCCCGTGCTGCACTTTCCAGAAGTTACGGAGGTGAATGGTTGTGGACGCGCAAGATTGCGTCCGGCTTAATTCCTGCGAATGCGGAGAACTATAAACCCGAACCAATGCGACCGTCAACCGGGGAAACGGTCGAGGATTAGGATACTCGACATTGACGAGCCTGAGAGCACCGTTTTTAGCGAGAAATCGACCCGACGGTTCATCCGTTATTACCGTCCAGATTACTGTTGATCCTCGATCTGATCGTTCCTTATATGTAGAAGAGTACGTCAAATATTGATAATTTTGTCGGTATGCCGGCTCAGGTACCAGCAGGGGCTGCTGCCGAAGTGCGGAAACAGGGAATGGACGCAGGTGTCGGTCTCCTGTTGTCCGGGCTCGTACTGAATCTTCCCACTCTTGACGTGGATGGCGTAAAGAGGATTCACCGTTACTTGCCCAAACTGCGGACGCCCGCCAGGAATCTGGAAGCGCAACGAGCAATAGTCGCCGACATACAGCAGAGCGGCGATAACGACAATCGCAGTGACTGTCCAAAGCAATGCACGTTTCATGGTTGATCCCGTATGCCGGCTCCCAAGTGTTAGTGAGTAATTGGAATCTTATCTGCTCATACGCGCGATCGTAACCAGGATTTTTCAAAGACCGGCGCATCTACCGTTTGCAGGTCCGTTTGCATGGTGCGACGCGGACATTCATAATCGCATGATGTCTGATAGCGGACTCTCTGATCGCAGTTTGCCGGGCCGCCGCATTTTTAATCGTACGACCGCGCAGGGCGAATGGCAGCGCCGGATTGCAAGGGCTGAGGAACTCGGCGCTCAGTACAGCTTTGCGGCGGAGATCCTGCGTTTTTATGCGGCCATCGCGCGCTTTCAGAAAGACTTATTTGCGGAAGCCGGACGGTCCCGTGCTGGCGTGCTTGCCGGTGGACCCGAAGCAGAGGGTTTTGCATGCCCGCTTCTGCCCGGAGTTGAAAAACATTTCGGCGATTTTCTTACCGTGGTTGAACGGAATGGGCCTGCTCCGCTGCAAGAGCCTGCGCGCGAGTTGAGACGCGCCGGTTCTGAGGCCCACTTTCAATTGCTGGCGATTTTTTGGGAGGCTGGCGATGCGGGCGCGGTATCCTCCGGTCCAGCTGATTTTTTCGCGCGCGCATTTCTCCAGCCTTATGCGGCGGACATCCGCACACGCTCGATTATGCAGTGGAACGGGCCCGCTCCGTACTTGTGCCCTTTATGCAAACGAAAACCGGTATGCGGCGTTCTGCGTCCACTGGGAGACGGCGGACAGCGGTCTTTAGTCTGCTCATTTTGTCTGGCGGAATGGGAGTTTCGAAGACTCGTTTGCCCCGGATGCGGGGAGGAGAATCCCGCTAAGCTTGCGATATATACCGCCGAAGAACTCAAGCATGTTCGCGTGGAAGCGTGCGATAGTTGCCGCATCTACATCAAGACAGTCGACATGACAAAGAGCGGACTGGCGGAGCCGGTGGTCGATGAGATCGCTGCGGTGCCGCTCGATCTGTGGGCTCAGAAGCAGGGATACACGAAGCTGCAAGCGAACCTGATGCAGCTATAGCGAAAGTTATTTCGTCGGGAATTCAGGCGCTGCGGTGAGCAAAGCTGCGCTCGGTTTGGACGGGTGGGGCGCCCGTCCCCACACGCCCGTCCCGACTAGTCACGGTAAGCGCTCAAACTTTAATATTTGTTCGCGAAGAGTATTGAGACTGTTCGTTATGCGATCCGTTTCTTCATTCACCAGCGCGTAGCGTGCGATTTCGGAATTGCCAGCATGCAGCAATCGATGATGATCTTCACGTAGATCGGGAAGATTGCGCAGAGACACTTTTTCTCCCCGTAGCGATGCGGCGAGTTTTTCAATTGTGATTTCCACGTCGCGGGCGAAGTCTACGAATTCTTTGCGCACGGGGTCCGCGCTGATTGGCACGACTTCCAAGGCCATGACGGCGCGAACGAAACGATGGGAGTTCGCGAGCATCGCGGTCAGCAGGTGAACTTTTTCCGCGCTCGTCCCAGGTTCCGCTCGCAGCCGGTCGGCGGACGCTTCCATGTTCGATCGCGCAAGCCGCACTGCCAGACGCGCACGATTTAACTCCGTTTCATTCCGCGAATTGCCTTGCAGATGCGCTTCCACCACAGCATGGAAATATGCGCGATAAGCCTCCAGCATATCGGCCATCATTTTGCCAACCTGCGTCCGTTCCCAAGTGGGCCACACCAGATATGCGGCGAGTGCGACCACTCCTCCGAGGCAGGTCATTTCGCCGCGTGCCAGGATGACCGCTTTCGGGGACACTCCGGTGAAGGCCACCATCACGACGATAAGGGCGCTGACCGCTATGGTGAACACTCCATAATTTGCGCCTCCCGCCCAGCGCAGTAAAAATGTAAAGACGCCGATTAGCACTATTTCCATAGCGCTGCTCGGCGGAAAAAAATGAAAGAGGCCGGTCGCCAATACCAAACCCAGTATCGTTCCTCCAATGCGCAATACGCCGCGGCTGAAGGTTGCGGTAAATTCCTGCTTCAGCACCAGCACGATGGTCATCGCCAGCCAGTACGAGCGTCCACTGCGGATCTGATGGGCCACCACTTCTCCTATGGCCAGACACATTGCCATGCGTATGGCATGGCGAAAGGCGGACGATTGCAGGGTGAGATTCGCGCGCAAGGTCGCGAGCCTTCCGGTAATTCTGCGCGGCCACGGTTGCATCGCGTCGCGGGTTGCCAGCGCTTCCAATCCTTCAGGACTGGTTTCGTGAATGCTGCGCAGAGCGCTGCGGAACTGCCCGACGAGCGCATCCATTTGGTGACGGGCATCTCTCGTCATTGCTAAGCTCATCGGGGAAAGGGACGCAGAACTCGCGTTCTTTTCCTCGCCGCGGAGACTGTCCGCCAATGTTTCGAGTTCGCGCGAATTGTTTTGCGTGTTTTTCGAAACTTGTTCCGTCAATTCGCCGGTGGATAGAGATCGTGCTAGATCCGCCAGTACGTTTGCTGCGACTTCCAAAAAATGCTGCACCGTTGGCAAGCGAGCCGATGTCTCGTTATCGCGCTCTATTCTTCGCCGCAGCCGGCGCAAAGTCAGAAGGCTCAGCCGAATTCGCTCTCCCTGGTTTAACAGCGACCAATAGCGGGCCGCTTCGAGGCTGTTGTCGTTTCCAAGCCCGGCTAATGTTTCTCGTGCAGCAGTGCTTTGTTCGCTAGCCGGCGGACCTGCCTCCGACTTGGCGGGGACGACCGCAGCACGGGAAAGCTCGCTATAGAAGTCGGCCAAAGCACGCTGCTCGGGCTGGTAGCGGCGGACCGGCCAAAGCACCAATGCCAGGGCGGTTTGCAACAGACCTCCGCCGAGAGCTAGAAGACCGGATGCGAGCGCTCGTTCGGGAGTTAGAGGCTGCGCCGCAAAAATGATCAGCGTCACCACGCTGATCACGCCCAAATTCTCCGCCGTCGGACCGAGCGACACCGCGAGCCCGGCGGCGAAAGCCCACAAGCTCGGCACGGCGATCGATAGAACGAGGTTTCGCCCGGCAAGTCCCCCCGCGACCACGGCGAGCGCGCACAGAAATGTTGCGGTCAACATTCTTTTAGCGCGCGTTAAATAAGGGCTGTGGCCGTCAGAGTAGGAAACCTGCAGCGCTCCCGTAGCCACTGCGAGTCCGCCGAGCGGCATGCCTATCGCTGCGCCCACGGCCAATGGCAGCGTGACTCCGATGGTGTTGCGAAGAGCAATCCACGGCTCCATGTGGCTGTGATCAAAGTGGAAAACCTTTCGCCAATACTCTCGCCACGCGTCCCACTGCGCATCGGTCGCAGCCACAGCTCTAGCGGAATCCAACTCGCTCAATTACTCTCCATTGCCCAGATGTGGGAGTACTCAGTTTACCAACCACAATACATGCCCTCTCGCGAAGCCGCTTGTAACGCTCGATTGGCGGCTGCTGTCTACGGGGCCAAATGAAGAGCAAGAAATGATTTGAGGGAACAAGGTTTGCTGCAGCGCGGCGGAGGCAAGACGGCTTGGCGATTTTGCGGTGCGGCGACCGCAGAGAGGAGACCTGTAGAGAAGATAGTGTGTAGTTTATTGCGAGAGTGCGCCGCGACTATAGCTAGTTATTCCGCAAAAATGAAACGATGTTACGCACTGCTCAATTCAATCGGAGCGCGGGGCCAGCCAGTTCTCAATGTGCGGCCATGTGCGTTTACCTGCGCCACTCCCGGCCATAATTCCTATGTGGCCACCAGGAATACGAAACAGTTCCTTGTCGGTGCTGCTCACTCTTGACATGATCGCAGCCGACTGGCACGGAGGCGTTATGTGATCCCCCTCGGCGATTACAGTAAGAAGCTTGGCGCTGATACGGCCCAAGTCAACCCGCTCTCCGCGGATTATCCATTCGCCGCGCATTAAACGATCATTGCGATAGAGATCGACAACCAGTTGCCGGAATGCTCCGCCAGCCAGCGGTACATTATCAGTGACCCATGTATTCATCGCCTGCCAAGCATCGACGACCTGCGGATTGTCTAGGTTGTCCCACAACTTCAAATAATTTCCGACGTAATTTTCCACCGGTTTAAGGGCCTTGGCGCCATAGTCAATCATCTCGCCGGGCATGTTGCCGAAAGCTGCCAGCACTTTGTCCACGTCAAAATAGCGCTCGTCGACCCAGCGCGAAAAGGTGATGCCGTCCTTGTTGGAAAAATCTAAGGGCGCCGTCAACAGGACCAGGTTGCGCAATCCGTCATCCGGACGTAAAGCAGCGTAAATCGTGGTGATGATGGCCCCAATGCACCACCCCAACATGCTGAATTCTTCGCTGCCCGACACTACCTTCAACTTGCGTATTGCGCGCGGCAGGTAGTCGAGCGCGTAATCGTCGAACTTTAAATGTTTATCCTCCGGGCCCGGCGTGCCCCAATCGAGAAGGTACAGATCGTAGCCGCTCTTAACCATGAATTCCACAAAACTATGGCCCGGTTTCAAATCGAGAATGTAAGGACGGTTCATCAGGGCGAAGACGAGCAGAAGCGGCACTGGATGCCGTTCTTCCTTGGGTAGCAAGGGTATGTAGCGGTATAGCTTGGCCTTGTTCAGCGTCCATATCAATTCTTTGGGAGTTTGCGCAATGGACGCTTTCGTGGTCACCGCCTTGGTGAAGTCAGTGAACTTTTCTCCAACCCCTAAAAGCTGATCGGTGACAACAGCTGCTTCGTACATGGCTACTTGGCCCCTTTCTTCCTGCTCCTTCTTGCTGCGGGTCTCGCTGCAGGCCGTGCTGCAGAACGGGTGCGCGAAGCTGGCCGTGGACTCGCAAGCGACTTTTCTATACGGTCCAGTTTGGCATCCATATCATCGAGACGCACTTCGATATTTACAGTCCTCTCCGCGATGCTGACCACGTCGGCCCTGGATGGCATGCTGAATTGCTGCAGTGCCTGTAGCATAACCTTCTCTACCGCTTCACGAAACGGGGAAGAGGCAGAAAGATAATTATTCAGCATCATCCCGCTGGCCTTGGCGTAGGCATCAGTATTAACTGTGTCGACCATGCTCTTAGCCCATGCATCGAGATAGGTATCCCGCATCTCGCGAAACGCATCGGTGGGATCGAATTCCTTGCCGTTTGCCGCTTGTTTCTCACTCATAAAGCAATATCCTCCATAGTCACCGCACAGTGGGAGACAGCCCTAGATACGCCAACTATTATTGTAGGCGCTGGGCTGTCTACCGGGCGAAGTATAATTTCGTTACGCCGCTGTCGCGTGCTTTACCGGCTTGGATGCGATATCCAGTACTGACTTTTGAGTCTCGAGCAAAAGATCTAATCCACTCTGAAACATCTCCGCAAAAGGGTTGGCAAGAAATGGATTCGCAAAGCGGAACTGCTTCTTGGCGGTTTCATATCCCGCTCTTTGCTGCTCTGCACAGAATTCCAGATTTTTCTTTTGCGTTGCGGTCGCGTGATCCACAGTCTGCTGGACGAGCGCAGTTGCGTTATCGGCGAACTTTGCCACCAAAGCTCCGCGCTCCTCGGCAAGGCCGGTTAGCGTTTCACTCTGCTCGACGGCAAGATCGATGTATTCCTTCTGGGTTTCGACATAGCGGTCTAAAGACTGGCCTAAAACATCGAACCAGAACACACCAGGTGTTTCCGGAGTGAGATGAAATGCTTTTTTGCAGGTCTGTACGAGTTCAGCGCTTTGGCCGGCTGCGACTTCCAGGGACTTCTTCTGGAGATCTGCCAGACGTTCGACGCTCTTCGTGTATACAGGGACGAAACTTGCCGCTACTTCAGCGCTTTCAGCTGCCGCTCGCGTGCTGCGTGTTGACTTTCGGGGGGTGCTCATGATCTGCTCCTTCTTAGAACCAATGTTTTTTGAACTAAAATACTAATGCTGCGATATATGCTGCAGCGCAGCACGACTTCATATTAGCGAGAATTGCTGCGATGTGTCAAGGGGAAAATGAGGCAACATGAATCGAAAGCCCGTCATCATTAAGAAATACGAAAACCGCCGTCTCTACGACACTACCAACAGCCGCTATATCAATCAGGATGAAGTGGCCCAAATGCTGCAGAGTGGTTACGACGTGCAGGTTGTGGATGCGGCTACCGGCGAGGATTTGACGCGCCTTGTGCTTACCCAGATCATCGTAGAGCAAGCAAAGGCGCCGAACTCTGCTTTCCCATTGGATGTTCTTCGGGAAATGGTCGTCGCTTCCAGCCGGGCAACACAGGAAAGCACGCTTAAGTACATGAAGACCGCACTTGATATGTACCAGAATGCGTATCGGGCTATAACGCCCCCAGTAAACCCTTTCGAATTTATGCAGCCAACAGCACGCCAAGAGCCGCCAGAATCAGAGTCCGGCATGCAAAGGGGAATGGCCGCGAGCCGCCCTGCACGCAAGAAAGTAAGCGACAAAAAAAGCGAGCGGGATGTCGTGGGCGAACTCAAGCGTCGCGTTGCAGAACTGGAGTCGCACGTCTTGGGTCGCAGCGCTAAGAAACCGCGGAAGCGGAAAGCTGCGTCGCGCCGCAAGCCTTAAAGGCGCGATTAATTTTGTAAATCAAAAACAAATTCCGACCCGCGGCGAATCACTCGCAGCGGTGACGAGAATCACAAACTTCTCGATGCATCTTGGAATAAACTCACACCGTGGCTGGCTTTCTGGTCGCGTGAGATAAAGGCTATTGCCTTATCTAATTGTGAGCGAGCGCATTTTAATGAGGAGGAACCATGACCCTATCAATCATACCGAATCCAAATTCATCTTCAACTGTGGCTCCGCCCCTACATACTCCTATCCCGAAGTCCGTAACTTCGTTTGATTCGGAGTATGAGCACAGCTTTGAACGCTACGTCGATGTGAAATTGCTGGTACTGGAAGCCGACGCGGAGAAGGGCGCGATTCCCGCAACCTACGCTGCTGCATCTTGAGCAGTATTTTGTCGCAGTGTCGCGATTGAAATTCTGGGCCGCCCGAGAAGTGTTATGCGCTAGAAGTGGAAGCCGCCGCCGCAGATCAATACTTCGCCGGTCACGTAATCGGAAAGGGGCGAGCAAAAGAAGAGGACAGCTCCTGCAGCCTCGGTAGGTGTTCCCAGCCGTCCCAATGGACACGCGGTTTTCACCGATTCGAGCATCGTCGCCTGCACTCCAAGTTTGATCGAACGCCCGCCCATTTCGATGTTTGAGCCTTCGCCAGTGAGCACCTGAGTAAGACGAGTTTCGATCAGGCCGAAGCCGACGGCGTTAACATTGACGTTATAGCGGCCCCATTCTTTTGATAGCGTTCGCGTGAGGCCGAGCACGCCGGCTTTTCCGGATGAATAGCCGGCTTGTCCGGGATTGCCGTCGGTGCCTGCAATCGAAGTTATGTTGACCACCTTTCGCATAACCTGCTTGCCCGCCGCTATTTCGCGTTTGGCGGTTTCGCGGATATATGTGGATGCAGCCCGCAAGATGCGGAAAGGCACGACCAGGTGGATTT
This sequence comes from Acidobacteriaceae bacterium, assembly GCA_003135495.1. Lineage (GTDB taxonomy): Bacteria > Acidobacteriota > Terriglobia > Terriglobales > Acidobacteriaceae > Acidiflorens. The sequence continues at coordinate 8,694 of PLBX01000552.1, forward strand.
CCAGCATCGCCTGGAATTGCTCGTCCGTAGTTTTTTGAATGACGCCGTCCCAACTGTAACCGGCGTTATTCACTATGATGTCAACGGAGCCAAAAGCATCGAGCGTCGCTTGTATGAGTTTGTCGGGAAAATCGGGCTGGGTAAGGTCGCCGGCGCAGATTTCTACTTTTTTCCCGATCGAGCCGAGAAGAGATTTGGTCTCGCGCAGCGCGGATTCGTCCAGATCATTAACCATGACCGAGGCGCCACAGTCGGCGAGTTTTTCCGCGATGGCCCGGCCAATACCGCGGCCAGACCCCGTAACTAAAGCGGTCTTACCATTAAGATTAAAGGACATAAATGCACCACCATTCGAGCAACGGACGCTGCAGTGCAGCGAACTGTTGCTGCAGTGCATTAAACCATAACTTGGGCTCTAAGAAAAGTCCCTACGGTTACGGAACATGTCGTTCAGGCAGGAGGTTATCCAATGGATCGTATCGAAAATCGCACGTTTAAGGAATTGCAGGTCGGCGACAGCGCCAGTATTACGCGAAAGTTGACTTACAAGGACATTGAGCTCTTTGCCATTATGTCGGGGGACGTGAATCCGGCGCACGTGGACGCAGAGTTTGCCAAAAACGATATGTTTCACCAGATCATTGCCCACGGAATGTGGGGAGGGGCTTTGATATCGACGGTCCTAGGGACCGAACTTCCAGGACCTGGCGCAATTTATCTGGCGCAATCGCTGCGATTCAGGCGTCCCGTGTGTATCGGCGACACACTTACGGTGAGCGTTACAGTTGCTGAAAAGTTTACAGACAGGAACCGGATTACGCTCGAGTGCCAGGCCACAAATCAGAAGGGTGAGCTAGTGATCTGCGGTACGGCTGAAGTTATCGCGCCCGCGGAAAAGATTTCCCGCGAACGCGTAATTCTTCCTGAGGTGAAACTGCTAGAGCGTGGCCGCCACTACCGCCGGCTGATCGATGCGACCCGAGGCAAGGCGCCAATTAGGACAGCCATTGTGCATCCAGTGGACTGTGTCTCTTTGCAAGGTGCAATCAGTGCCGCCCAAGCTAAGCTCATCATTCCTGTTTTTATCGGGCCGGAGGCACGAATCCGTGCTGCGGCGCAGCAAGCTCATCTTGATATTGCTTCTTACGAAATAATAAGTACGGAACACAGCCTTGCCGCGGGCATGTTGGCGGTGGCATTCGCGCGGGAGCGCAAGGTCGATGCTTTAATGCAAGGCAGCATTCATGCCGATGAACTGATGCAAGTGGTAAATACGGAAGAAGGCCTGCGCTCGGGACGACGCATGAGCTACGTTTCCGCGATCGACGTTCCTAGCTTTCCTCGACCCTTATTCGTTACGGACGCGCTCTTGAATATCTATCCGACGTTGGAAGACAAGCGAGACATTGTCCAAAATGCAATTGACATGGCTCACTGTTTAGGTTTGGCGAGGCCGAAGGTCGCATTGCTCGCGGCGCAAGAGGCGGTGTCGGGGAAACTGCCCTCGACACTGGATGCGGCGGTACTATGCAAAATGGCCGATCGCGGACAGATTACTGGAGGCGATGTCGATGGCCCCTTGGAGTTCGGGGTCGCTTTGTCCCCAGAAAGTGCGCAGAGCAAAGGGGTCGTATCCGTGGTTGCCGGGCAGGCGGACATTTTTCTCGTCCCAGATATGGAAGCCGGCAGCATGCTGGTCGAGCAACTGGAACTGCTCGCTGATGCCCAGGTTGCGGGGTTAGTGGTTGGCGCCCGAGTTCCAGTCATTTTGACGACGCGGACTGACAGCGCTCTGACACGGCTTGGTTCCTGCGCGTTGGCGTTATTGATGAGTCAGTCCCAGCGAACGTTGGAGAAAGCCTCACCGCTCCGCCAGGAGATCGTTGCCTAAGATCCCTAGCCCCCGGACGGGAATAAAGGTTGCATAACGGAGATAGCAAGTTCTATTTTGTTGATTGGGTGAATCTTTATTTTCGATTTTTCTAAACGGTCGGCAGGAGTTAGAGTTGTGCAAGATCAGTAGTTTGTAGTGCGTTGAATAACCACCCCCAGCTAAGAGCAGTTTCGACGCTGTTAAGCTTCAACTTTTTGTCCAAGGAGTACCGAATATGAGAGAAGCGCATGGTCACATGGTGCGACATGACATTGTTCACAACCAGAACAGTGCCAGAATCCGGCAACTGTGCCGGGACATAAACAACCGGGCGGGCGATCGCGAAAGGTTACAAAGCCTGGTGATCCAGTTGCAGACGGTGCTCGCGGCCGGATACGAAATTCGGGCGGGGAAGTTGTCTCCCCAACGAGACAATCCTTTCGATAAGATCATGGTTTGCTAGCACTGCCTGCTGGTTTTTGGCACCTTACATGTGGTATCCGCCGTTGACGTTCAACTCTTGCCCTGTGATGTAATCCGCATCCGCCGCCAGGAAGCCGGCAGCCTTCGCTATCTCCTCGGTTGAGGCGAACCGTCCTAAAGGAATCTTCGACTTTATTTGCGCTGCAATTTCTTCTGGAATCGCTTCGACCATTTCTGTGGAAGTGAATCCGGGTGCAATCGCGTTGGCGGTGATGTTGAACTTCGCCATCTCCAGCGCGAGAGTTTTAGTAAAGGCAATGATGCCGCCTTTACTGGCGGAGTAATTAGCCTGACCGAATGCGCCCATCTGCCCGACCACCGAGCTGATGTTGATAATCCTTCCGAAGCGCTGGTTGATCATGGAAGGCAACGCGGCGCTGGTGCAGTAGAAGGTGCCGTTAAGATTCACGTTGATCACTTCTGCCCAGTCATCCTCAGTCATCTTGCGCATGCTTCGGTCGCGCGTTATGCCGGCGTTGTTAACCAGGATGTCGAGCCGCTGCCACTTATCCAATACTTCTTTCACGATGCGGCGCGCTTCGCCTTTCTTGGATACATCGCCTTGAATGGCGATGCATTCCACGCCGAGCTCTCGAATTTCGGCCGCTGCGCTCTCAGCATGCGTGCAATCACACCGGTAGTCCAAGGCAATGTTGGCGCCGCGCCGCGCGAGTTCGATGGCGATGGCGCGTCCAATGCCTCGCCCAGCGCCCGTAACCAGCGCTACTTTTCCACGCAAAGAGTGAGAGCCATTTTCATTTCCGTTTCCATTGTTTCCCTTATTTTCCATCGAAGTATTCCTCTCCTGAGAGTTGCAAGTTACTATTGCAGGGTCCACTTGCATCACCACGTAACCGCCCACCGCTCCCGCGCCAAAGCCGGGCGCGAAAACCCGCATGGGACGGTCGATTCGTCCGTCGCGCACGGCATCGTGAATGGCCAGCAAAATACTGGCGGACGAAGTATTTCCCACGCGTTCAATGTTGAAGTAAAGGCGTTCAGCGTCGAGGCCGGCCGCTTTGGCCAGGTCGAGCACCATGCTCTTATTGGCTTGGTGCGGCACGACGAGATCGATTGCATCCATCAGCGAGCCGTCACCCCCGTTAGGGTGTGGCAGCGCTTTGAGCTCAGCGATCATTTGCACGAGATAGCGTTTCGCCAGCATCTTCACTTCGGGTCCGTACACGGTAATGTTGTTGTCGAACTCCGGATTAGGCCAGATGATGGAATTCACTTCCGACCATGGGCCGCTGGCGTAAGTTTGAAATACCTCGATGTCGGACGGCTCTCCAGCCGGCGCTGGACTTACGATCATTGCCGCAGCACCGTCGCCGAAGATCATGCGAGAGGTTCGCACGGTGCCGATTTTGTCCGAAAACTTCTCCGCACAGACGACCAGAATAGGCCGCTCGATCTCCTGCAGCAGGCGGACCGCTTCGGAGAGCCCATAAGACATTCCCGCACATGCCGCCACAATGTCGCAGGAACAATGGGTCTGGGCGAGTCCTAATTCGCCTGACAACCATGTAGATACCGACGGTATGAGTCTCGTGCTGGTGCAACTGCAGAACAGCACTGCGCCGATCTCCGACGGTTTGCGGCCTGACTTCGTGAGCGCCGCTCGCACCGCCAGCAGAGACATATCCTCCAGGCTCAACTCGCTGTAGCAACGTTGTTCGATGCCCGTCTTCTCCGAAATATCCGTTGCGCTCATACGCGACCAGCAATAAGCCTGGTTGCTGATGAGGTCGGTGTTGGTGCACGGTATCTCGCCCTCATATACGGCAATCGCTTCGATGCGCGGAAGAACCTTGAAGCGCTCGCTGACGATGATTGGCAGATACGGTTCTTCCGGCTCACTTAACGCCAACGTCTCAGGCCGCGCGGGCCGTGGTCGATGGATCGCATGACCGTTTTGTTTAACGCGCTCGATGAACTGAAGCACGTCTGTGTTCTTGGGGTGATACGCCACGACGTAGTCGTCGTCCTGCAGTTTGCCCACCTCAATACTGCTGCTGGTGGCCGGATCCCAGCGATACTGGTTGTGGAGAATCATCGACTGGCGCATGAGCGCTTCGAGTTCAGGGACCGTATGGAGACAGTTGAGTACGTCGTCGTGATCGTAGCCGGGATAGTCCCGGTCATAAATGAGCAGCCGGTACGTTAAATTGTTTGGATCAGACAGAATTTCATCGACGGTAGGCTTGATGCCTCGAAATTCCCCGCCGGCTCCCTGCTTATTTCGGAAGGCGTCGAGCAGAATGTGGAAGCTCTTGTCCTCGATCTCTTCATCCCATAGAGCGGGGAGCGTCTCGTACCCCGCCGCGATGGCAGCTCCCATGCCGCCTTCTTCGCGGGGCTTGTAGACGGGTAGAAAAATATCGGTCCGGTGACGCGGAAGATCCTTCCAACGTGTCGGGCGTTTTTCGTACATGGTCAGTACGTAACGCTGTGTCCAAAAAAGGTTGAGTGCCAGATCGCGGCAAATTTCGTAGCGGCTGTGGTAGTGGCCTGCTCGCACGCGCGCCACGATGTCGTTTTCGGTCGGCGCCTTCTCCCCGAAGTCTCGCCTGATTACGGCAGTAAATTGATTCAGCGTATCGAAGACAGAAAAATCCAACTCCGGAAAGAAATTGCAGGGAAATACCATCCGGCCATATCGGTTGATGACAAACGGTTTGAGCAACATAACTTCTTCCTTCACCCGGCGGAAGCTATTCGAACTCAACCAATGTCTGGTTAATTTTGACTGCTTCCCCAGGAACTACCTTGACGCTTTTAAGCTTCCCCGCAAATGGAGCCGTAACGCTGGTTTCCATCTTCATGGCCTCCAGAACGAGGATCAAATCATCGGGCGATAACTCATCTCCAGCCTTGACGCTAACTCGTACAACTATTCCGGCGACCGGACTGTGGCACAATTTCGATTCATCAGGCTCGTTGGCTGAATGAGGGTGCGCTCTGGGTACTGTGGGCAACACCTTCGATTGAAGCTGCGCTCCAACATGAGGACCGCCGCTCGACCCCACCAGCAAAGCTCCCCCGCCGTCGATCTCAATTTCAACTTCATAGGCCTGTCCGCCAACTGCGATCTGCATTTTCACAGACGGCTCCAATTCAATCGCGCTTTGTGCGGTGAACCGATCGCCGACTGCCATGTCATAGCTCGTGGCCTCGCTGGCTCAAATTATGCGAAGCCTGAATTACGACCCGCCCTTGCTGAGCCCATGGGTCGGCCGTTATCGTGGGTGTCTGCAGCAGCTTCACCGACCGAACCCGAATCTTCCTGCCCAGCAAAGCGGTGATCGTTTGTGAAATCATTGACACCGTTTCTGGCGAAATCTCATCGCTCACTACTGGCAACGAAGTAGCTTCATCTTTCGCTTTAGATTTAGATTCTTGCGTCGCGGCGTCAGACGCCTCTTGCAGGACTTTCACTTGAGTCGACAAGGCTTCTATTTGCCGGTCGAACTCAATCCCATGTTGAGCGCACCTCCGTTGAATCGTGCGTCGCAAGATGATGAATGGCACCAGCCATCCGGCGATGACGAGCGCGGCAGCCAAAATGTATGTGTGCGTCATTGCAATCGATCCTAGAGTGGAATCAATCCATGCTTTTTCGGCGGACGAAACTCTCGCTTCGAAATAACCGCTCCCAAGGCTCGCGCAAGATATTTAGGGGTCTCGGCGGGTTCGATGATGTCATCCACCAAACGACGCCCAGCCGATACGTAGGGATTGGCAAAAGTGTTGCGGTAACGCTCAATGAGTTCTTTGCGCCGGAACGCTTTATCTTCCGCTTCATCGATTTCATGACGGAAGACAATCTCCGCCGCACCTTCCGCGCCCATTACTGCAATTTCAGCGGTGGGCCATGCGACAACGCGATCTGCTCCCAATTTTTTGCTGCACATGGCGATGTAGGCTCCGCCATAAGCCTTGCGCAACACGACGGTTATTTTTGGAACGGTCGCAGCTGAATATGCGAAGAGCATCTTTGCTCCGTGCCGAATAATGCCGCCGTATTCCTGCTCAATACCCGGTAAGAATCCTGGCGTGTCCACGAAAGTTATGAGAGGAGTATTGAACGCGTTGCAGAAACGAACGAAGCGTGCGACCTTATCGGAAGCGTCAATGTCGAGCACCCCTGCCAGCACGCGAGGCTGATTTGCCACGATGCCGACGGAGCGTCCCTGAATGCGGCCAAATCCAATGACAACATTCGCGGCGAAACCGGGCTGGATCTCAAAAAAATCCTGATAGTCCAGAGTCCGGGAAATCACGGAACGAACGTCGTAGGGAATTTTTGGGTCTACCGGAACCAGCTGATTTAAATCTGGGTCGGACTCGGGCGCGACGTTATGAGGCAGTTTGGGAGCTTCTTCCAGATTGTTCGACGGCAGGAAACTCAACAGACGACGGCATAAAGATAGCGCTCCAGCGTCTTCGTCGGCGATCAGGTGAACCACGCCCGAGCGATTCATTTGCGCTGCGGGGCCGCCTAATTCCTCGGAGGTCACTACTTCGCCAGTGACCTGCTTGATGACGGATGGCCCGGTGATGAACATCCGGCCTTGCTTGGTTTGAATAATGAAATCGGTTAGAGCAGGACTATATGCAGCGCCGCCTGCGCATGGACCGCAGATGATAGAAATCTGCGGCACCGTACCTGACAACAAAGTGTTATTGAAAAAAACGCTCGCGTAACCGGCGAGGCTATCGATACCTTCCTGAACCCGCGCGCCTCCGGAATCGTTGATGAAAATGAACGGGCTGCCGGTCTTGAGTGAAAGCTGCATCATCTCTGTGATTTTGGCGCAATGCGCCTCACCCGCCGCCCCCCCGACGACGGTGAAATCCTGACTGGCAAGATGCACAAGCCTGCCATCAATACTGGCGCAGCCTGTGACCACTCCATCCGCCGGCAAATCTTTCTCTGCCATGCCAAAGTAAGTAGAACGATGCTTCGCGAAGGCGCCTATTTCTTGAAAGCTCTCTCGATCGACAAGTTGGTCCACGCGCTCGCGGGCAGTGAGTTTCCCGGAAGCGTGGTGCTTGTCGATTCGTTTTTTTCCGCCTCCGCCGGTGACGGTGGTACGCTTCACGCGAAGCTCGGCGATCTTTCCTTCCATCGTTGGTTTCTCCGAAACAAGTTGCAATGCGGGCGTAGAGACCGGATTCGCGGCCATAGTAGATCTCCTCGTACTGAATTATTTGTAGGAGTCTCGCCGAGACAAAATCTAACTGCCTGCGGTCATTACTGCAGTATTGCCAGATGAGAGACAGTTCATTGTGTGCGACATTCGAATGTGCCACTGTGACGGGGGGCACAGGGGGGTGTGATGGGCGCACGGTTTCGCGAGACTTTCGACTTCCAATGTTGAAGAAATCGGTATTGGTACTGACGATCGGAAGAATTGTTGCCGGGATTTTCCATTAAGTGGTTGCCTTGACCTGTGCTGGGCGCGGCCTTTAATCGAGTAAGCTAATATTCACTTACTCGAAATCATGAACATACTGCACATCGTCGGAGCCCGGCCCAACTTTATGAAGGTCGCTCCCGTCCTGCTGGCGCTGAATCGACGAGAGAATGTTGCGCAAACGCTTATTCATACCGGGCAGCACTACGACGTAAATATGTCCGATGTGTTTTTTCAGCAACTAGGAATTCCAGCTCCTGACATTAATCTCGCGGTCGGTTCGGGCACCCATGCCAAGCAGACTGCGGAGATCATGATCCGCCTTGAACCCATAATTCTGGAACGACGACCGGACATTGTCCTCGTCTACGGGGATGTCAATTCTACCGTCGCCACAGCGCTCGTGTGCGCGAAGGCTGGGGTTCCGATAGGGCATGTGGAGGCTGGTTTGCGCTCCTTTGACAGGAGCATGCCTGAGGAAATTAATCGTCTGGTTACCGATCAGCTTGCCGATATGCTGTTTACGCCTTCAGTAGACGCGGAAGAGAATCTTCGAAAGGAGGGAATTCCGGCGGAGAAGATTTTCTCAGTGGGCAATGTGATGATTGACTCGCTGGTGCGTCTATTGCCGCTGGCAACAAATATTTCGCAAGACGGTCTTCCACCCCGGTATGCGCTGGTTACACTGCACCGGCCGGCAAATGTCGACGATAGCGACACTTTAAAAAAAATTCTTGAAGCGCTTCTTGAGGTGAACCGCGATTTGTCGGTGGTATTTCCTGCTCATCCGCGAACGCGGAAACGAATTGCTGATTTTGGATTGAATCCAGAACAGCTGTGCTTACTCGATCCGTTCCCTTACATTGAATTTTTAGCATTGCAGTCGCGCGCCACCGTGGTGATTACGGATTCGGGCGGCATTCAGGAAGAGACCACGTTTCTCGGCGTGCCTTGTCTTACCCTGCGCGAGAATACTGAGCGGCCCATCACTGTCACTCTGGGAACAAATGTACTGGTCGGCCGCGATCCGCGAAAGTTGCGCTCCGAATTATTGCGGGTGCTTAGCGGGAAGCAAAAGAAAGGATCGATCCCGCCGCAGTGGGATGGGCGCAGCGGAGAGCGCATTGCTGACATTCTGGTAAGACAGCGAGGATGATCGGGTTCGCGATCTTCACGGAACATTCGTCGAGGGACACTCATCGCTGAACACCGATCGTAGGACATGCATCGCCAAACAATAGTAATTTGGTCTGCGTTGCTTTTCGTCCGCTCCTGAGCTGGATAGGGTAATCTTGGGACAAGTCTTCCTATTGGTATTGCTTTCTAATACGCGCGGGTGAAGTAGGCGATGGGCCCGACCAGGGTCACAGCGGCGGTGCCGACTCCGTCCCACCCGCTCCAGTTTAGGTGCCGTTCGAAACCCTCTGGCGACGCACGTTTTATGCTGGAACTCCCGCTTTTGCCTCGGATGCACTCTCCAAACCGGCGAAGGAATCTCCGATTTGTGCGCAGAAACTTGCACACTTTGAGGCTCGGGAGTTGCGTAGCATGAGTGAGTTTCGTTGGAGATGGCTAACTTCTTCGTTTTCTTCGCGCCGGCGAGTGTTTTTAAGCGCTGGCGGGTTTACCATATAAGAGAAGAAGTGTGGAACGGTAGCGGGCGTGCATCTAATCTATTGGATCGGTGTTGCGCTTCGATTCTGATTCCGGGGATTACAACAGATGAGATTTTCAGTGGTGGCGGTGATACTAGCGGGCCTCAGCATAGGTGCTTCGGCGCAGAGTAATACTTCCGGTACGTACAAACTGAAGCATTCAACCGCGCAGAAAGATCCGAAAAGTCACGTGATCGTACCGCCATCGAAACCTGCGAATACGGGAAACAATCAAGTTTCCAATGCGAAGGATTTGCAGACCCTCGAACATCAAACTGCCAAAGCTTCCGCGCCGCCGCGGTCAGGAGGCAAGAAGGCTGTGGGCGCTCGACCGATCAAGCCGGTTAAAGATAAGTCCACTCCTCCGATCAATTTTGGAGGGACGACCAAGCGCACCGGAAATACCGGCCATGCCACGAATCCTTATAGTCGAGTAAAACAGAAGGGTTCTCACTAAGAGCACGAGCCAGTCCCGGGTCGGAACCAGCGTCGGTCCCAGCAATTATCACGGAGCAACTGTCCGGTCCGGGACGCGAACCGTCTGCCGAACCGCTTGCAACTTAGGCTCCTTGATCGAGTACTTCAGCAGGCAATACAAAGCTCGAAAGCCGTCTTTCCATCCAATCTTTTTGCCTTCCTCGTA
>PLBX01000234.1 GCA_003135495.1 Acidobacteriaceae bacterium
CAGCGATCTGAAGATCGAGCTGTACATTTCCGAGAGTTTTGGCCGGCTTCCCTGCGAGGTGGAAATGGCGCTGTTTCGTATTGTGCAGGAATGTCTCACTAATATTCACCGCCATTCCGGCAGCAAGAAGGCGACAATACGGATTGCGCGGAAAGCGGAGACTGTTTCCTTGGATATTCAGGACGAAGGCAAAGGAATATCGACAGAAAAACTGGTTAGTATTCAGCGGCAGAGCGCAGGCGTGGGAATTGCCGGAATACGCGAGCGAGTCCGCCATCTGAGAGGAACTGTGAATATTCAGTCGAACCCCTCAGGGACGACGATCTCGGTCACGTTGCCGGTTCCGGCTGATGCAATTTCCCAACCTGAGAGCATGGTTTCAGCGATTAGGACTGCCGGGTGAGTTCCTAGGCGGAGGTCGGCGGCATGCGTATTCTCATCGCCGATGATAGTGACGTTGTTCGTCGCGGTGTGCGTGGAATCCTGTCCTCGGAGAAGGATTTGGAAGTCTGCGGGGAAGCCAGGGATGGATTGGAGGCACTGCAGAAAGCTCGGGAACTTTCGCCTGACCTGATCCTCCTGGACATAAGTATGCCGGGGATGAATGGGCTGGAAGCGGCACGACGTCTCCGGGAAGAAGTGCGGCAGGCCAAGATTTTAGTAATTAGCCAGCATGATCCACTTCAGCTGCTGCCCAGCGTCGTGGCGGCAGGCGCGGACGGTTGCGTAGACAAGAGCCGTCTTAGCGAGGATTTGGTGGCGAGTATCAAGAAAATCAAGTGCGCCTGAAGTTGCGAAAACGAAAAGATTGGCTTCATCGCACGCTCATTCATCGCTCGCAAACTGTCAGTTATTTTACACTTCACGATCTCCAGCATATAGTTTTGCAATCCGAACGGCCTTGTTGCGAATCGTCAGAGGTCGGAACCGATCCAGAAAGTTCCAGACTCTTCTCGGTCAAAGTGACTTGAATATCTTTGCTTTCTAAACCCGGCTCTGCTTTGAGCATCTCCTCAATTGCGCTCTTTGCTTCTTCGGAACCCGAGAGCCGGGAAAACGTAGAACTGGCTTGGGAACTGGCGAGAAAGACATGACATCATCAAAGATTTGACGCCTAACATCCTGGAAGCATTCGCCCGGCTAAGTCCCGCTCCTGAAAGGCGGTTGTCTAGTCTTTTCTGGTTCTATGACAGCAAACCTATGGGATACTGTGGTCGTTACGTGGTGCCCGTGGTATTCCAAAGCGAAAAGCATTTTCGTACAATAAACGTGCAATGGATCGGGCAATGGGGCGTTTTTGCTCGCTCTTCCCCTCAGGGGAGCGCGTCAGAACCTTGATTTGCCTGCCTTTCGCGCATGATGCCGATAGCGGTACCGCAAAAATCGGCGAAGCTTTGCAGCACTCGAAGATCTTCTTTGTCGAACTTGCGGTCATCATGGGAGGCGACCCACAAGGTGCCCAGCGGTTTCTCTCCAACATAAACGGGAACGACTAACCCCTCGAATATGTGGTGAGTGGGATTTTTGAAGTACTCAAAGCAGCGACTTGGATTTGAAAAAAGCTGCGGCGTCCCGAAATCGAGCGTCGTACCACACGGGCTCCACGTTCTCGGGGTCGTTCCTCCCTTTGCTGCGGCGAGGGCTCCAGCGAGGGCATCCCATCGAAACACCTGTTCGTCCTCATATAGCATGCTGAAACCTGCAGTCCCGGCGTCGCATAGTTCGAGCGCCGCACGAACCAATGCGTCAAGCAACTCCTGTTCACTCCCGAAAAGTCTCCCAGCGAGCTTGTCGAGTGCAGCACCTACCTGATCGCGATTCCCCTTCACGTTGGGACGGCTGGAGAGTTCGGGCGTAATTATCACTCCGAGGAGCTTGGCCCAATGCCTACCACTGGCCTTATCGTCGTTAACCCGAGTCAAAAAGTCTTTTCGTGCCTTTGAGGGAAGGTCGCGCGTGTCCTCTAAAGCCAGCTCAGCAATGACAGCAGAGCATGCTTCAACCTCAGCTCGACAGGCAGCGCAGGAGGACAAATGCTGCTCATAGGTCTTTCGGTCCTCCACAGGAAACTCTCCCAAGCAGTACAGGGCTGCTTGTTCAGCGGTCGCATCTGTGGAAACAAGATGAGGTCTATCGAACATTGCGCTTGCCATTCGTATTTGCCCGGTTGCAGTCGAGCTTCTTGCGAATAAAGTCTAGGGCCTGGCGAATGCGCGATTTCGTGGTTCCAAGAGGAGCTCCCAATCGCTCACTGATCTCACTGTGGGTCAACCCCTGCATATAGGCCAATTCGAAAGTGACGCGCAATTTCTCGGGCATATTCGCAAGAAGCGCGCGGACCTTGTCAGTGATTTGATGGCGGGCCGCATCAGCCAATTGCGTTGCGTTGATGGGTACAATCATGCCGTCAAGGTCGACCTCTGCCTTGCGTTTCCGCAGGCGATCAATTGCCCGTCGCCGCGATACTACAGTAAGCCACGCCCCTAAACTACCCTTTTCAGGTTCGAACGCGTCGGGTACTCGCCAAAGCTGGAGAAATACTTCTTGAAGAACATCCTCGGCTGTTCCAGAATCGTGCAAGACCTGATGAGCCACACTATATATTAATTGCGAGTAGCGGTCATAGATATCTGATAGGGCCTGCTCGTCGCCGAGTTTGAACCGCCGCCATAAATCTGAATCAGCCACTGCAAACTGGTACGCCGTCTGGCTGTATCGCGAAGGATGGCCTTCCCCGAAAAAGTTGCGCGAAGGATTCGTAGACAGGGGGCCTCCAGGCCAACTTGGTGAAAAGACGCTGAACAAGGATGGAAGAACGACGACTTCCTCGCGTCAATGAACAGCATTCTCATTGCGCTCTCATAACAGGCACAGACCCGCAGCCTGTGTAGATCAGAGAGAAAACTGAGATGAGGTTTTTACAGTCTGAGTTGCAAGAATTCTGCGCTGTAACAATAAAGTGCTCGCTTACCAAAAAACATTTTCTAAAAAAATGTTGTAACAGTGATCCGAAACCCGCATCAGGCCGTACTACCTATGTACAGGTGCCGCCCCAGTGAATGCGTCTCACTTTTGGAAAAGGAATCAGGAGACTCCGATGATTGAAGGTTTATTTCAACCAATGCACTTAGTGGTGATCGTGGGAATCGTGCTGCTTATTTTCGGTCCGAAGAAGCTGCCGGAGCTCGGCAAAGGATTGGGGGATGGGATTCGAGGCTTCAAAGCCGCCATGAGTGGAGAAGAGAAGGCGGCGGAAACTACAAAAACCGAGGGAGTCAACAAAGTCGCATGATTTTGACGCTGGGATTTCTTCTGTTCTTAGGACTTATCGTCTTTGGTCCCAAGAAGACGATCGAGATTGCACAGGAAGCAGGCCGGGTTCTGGCACAAGTGAAACATGCCGCTGCACACCTCCAACGATCGGTTCTGGAGCCAGAACAGATCCGGTCAGAACAGGTTCGGTCAAATCCGGCTCGGCACTCCGCAGAATCGTCGACGAGTCCGGCTTCTCCGCCTCAAAGTCCGCTCAGTTGATGCCGCCCGTCTAAGCGCCCGCCAAGCATCTTGCGAAAATACTTCAGTTAATAACATCCAAATCATTTTCTCCGACGTACTTCATAAGTATCGATTCTCAAGTTGTTCCAGAAGGACGTTTGAATATGGACGAACTCACAACTTTGATTAACAGGGCACATTCGCGGCGTAGTTTCCTGGCGGGAGTCGGCACCGTTGGCGCGACCGCGGTGCTCGTAGGCTGTGGCGATAGCGGCAAGAAAGCTCCAACCCATCCCGCAGGCATTACGGACGCAGACATTCTCAATTTCGCTCTCAACTTGGAATATCTGGAAGCCGAATTCTATTTGCGCGCTACCACCGGCCAGGGACTATCCTCCGCTGACGCGGGTTCGGGCGCGGGTGCCGTGACCGGTGGAGCGATGGTTACCTTTCCGACGGCGACCTTGTCGCAGTATGCCTTCGAAATCGCACAGGATGAGTTGAACCATGTCCGCTTCCTCCGCCAGGCATTGGGCTCCGCAGCGGTGAGCCGCCCCGCAATCGACCTCACCAACAGCTTCAACGGGCTAGCTATGGCCGCCGGCATTGGCAGCACCTTCAACCCGTTCGTCGACTCGAACAGCTTCCTGGTGGGTGCATTCGTTTTTGAAGACGTAGGCGTCACGGCCTATCACGGCGCCGCTGGACTCCTCACNNGACTCCTCACAGACAAAACCAACCTCGGAGCTGCGGCGGGGATCATGGCCGTGGAGGCCTATCACGCCGCCGAAATCCGAACTTTGATCTACGCTGGCTCCGTGGCCGACCCCTCCGCGCCGTATCTGGACGATGCCAACAAGGTTTCCTCGCTTCGAGCGACTTTGGGCGGGGGCAACGAAACGATGCTCAGCGCGACCAGTATTGTCGCGGCCGATCCGACGAATGCCATTGCCTTCGACAGGACTACCGATCAGGTACTCCACATTGTCTACGCGGCCGGGCCGGGCGTCGCCACCAAGGGCGGCTTCTTCCCGAACGGACTGAACGGCACCATCACGGCGACTAAATCCTAAGGATAAATATCATGGAAATCACAGAGAAGAATATGCAACCTGCTGAAACCCAGGTTCTGGATCAGATCATTTCCAATCGCCGCTCCCTCATGAAACTCGGTGGAGCGGCTCTCGCCGGTTTCGCCTTGGCAGGCATTGCCAAAGCGCAGGCCGCAGTGACGGATACCGATATTTTAAATTTCGCTCTGAACCTCGAATACCTCGAGGCGGAATACTACACGATCGCAACCTCGGGAATGACCATCGACCAAATGGGCATTGGAATCACCGGCACGGGTACCCAGGGCGGTGTAACAATCAAGAATAATTCTCCGGCAAGCGCCCAGGTACCGTTTGCCACTCCGGCCATTCAATCCTACGCCCAGGAGGTGGCAACGGAAGAACGCAAGCACGTCTCGTTCCTGCGCAGCGCTCTTGGTTCATCCGCGGTCGCGCAACCAGCGATCGACTTATTGAACAGCTTCAACGGGCTTGCGGCGGCGGCAGGCATTGGATCTTCGTTCGATCCCTTTTCCTCCGAAGTCAATTTCCTGCTCGGTGCGTATATTTTCGAAGACGTAGGCGTCACTGCCTATCACGGCGCCGCTGGTTTGATTACTACGCCGGCTAATCTTGATGCGGCTGCTGGAATTCTCGCAGTGGAGGGCTATCACGCTGGACTGATCCGCACGGTCCTTTACGGCTTGGACGCCGCGAACCCATCGTTAGGAATTGACGCAACCGCGACCAAGATTTCCAAAGCTCGCGCCGCACTGGACGGCACGAACAATGATGATATCGGTCTGGGCGTCGTCACCAATTCCTTGGGGTCGGCCTCCACGATTGTGAATGCGGACGCCAACACCATCGCCTTCAGCCGGACCACGACTCAAGTGCTCTCGATCGTTTATGCAGGAGGGTCAGGAAAAGGAGGATTCTTCCCCGCAGGACTGAACGGCACTATTAAGTAGATGGCCGGGTTAGCCCACTTTAGCATTGCCGCGAAGGGTGGGCTAATCTAATCCTCTTCAAAGGGTATCGTGCACGCAGCTCAAGTGTTCCGAGACTCCTTTCAGAATAACCCCTTAGCGGCATTTCATTCGACGGCGCCAGCAGCCCACGCACGAAGCGCATTCGAGGGGAGCGATTAGAGTTCTGATTCTGAAGGGCTATCTCCAGGTCAGAAATACGCCCGCTCCTACGCAAAACGTCGAGATCCATCCCGCGGACGGAGATAGATCGGAATCACGAACTTACCCATCACTTTTCGGCTGGAAACTATCCAGCACGGCGAATCTATGGGATACTGTGGCCACTATGTGGTGTCTGCTAACTTCAGAGCGAGGGTATTTTCGTACAATAAACGTACAATGGATCGGGCAATGGGGCCTTTTTAGCCNNGAATCAATAACTTACGTGTTCTCAACACGCCGGATAGTTCGACTCCCGCCGCCTCCACCAAACACTTCATCTCGACAAATCCCTACAGGTCATGGACTTACGTAACGTCCCTTCAGTGTGGACATGTAACGTGTGAGGCTTGCGTGCAGGAGTTGCGTCGGCTATCTTGCGGGCATGCTCGTTCATCCTTTTACACGACACAGAAAGTCTTGCTCGAAACATGGGGATACTCAGTGGAAGAGATGCGCCTGTCCGAAGTGGCTCTACTGGCACGAGCACGGGGATATGCACCGAGTCTCTGCGAAGACAACGGTGTGGGACGATGCGATGCTCGCCGCCCGAAACGTTGAAGAACAACTGGCAAAGTCTGCGATTGATTTATCGGGCTGGGCGTATCGGCAAATGTTGCCATGAATTCGATATTGTAGAAACCGCTGGTCGCTGGGGAATGTCCGGTATTGCTAAGCGAAAAAGTAATTGTCATGTGAACGCCGTTACTGTCGAATACGAGAGGGCTAGCAACGAGATAGAGCAGTGTTACTAAGTGGCTATAGCGGAGGATGCGGAAAAGTGGCTAAGCCGATATTACCCTTGACTTTAAGTCGCATCCGGAGCTAGTATTTTGAACCATTGTACCTCCCTCGCCGCGAGTCCTACATCCTGATCCGAAGAAGCCTAGACGCGATCCAGGCTTGAAAAGAAAGGATTTAAAACATGTCCCGCTGTCCGGCCCCTGTGGTTCTTCTAGAATTCAACGAACTGACCCCCGCATTGATGGAGCGCTTTGTCGCGGAGGGCCACCTGCCGAATTTCTTACGGCTACGTGAACGTTCCGAGGTTTTCGTTAGCGATGCGCAGGAGCAGGAGCCATATCTAGAGCCTTGGATCCAATGGGTTACGGTACATACGGGAGTTCCGTATTCCGAGCACGGTGTTTTCCGTCTTTCGGAAGGCCATAAGTTGCAGCATAGGAACGTTTGGGACTGGGTTTCGGCAAAAGGACAACCGGTTTGGATCTGTGGAAGCATGAACGCTCAGCGCGAAACAGGGAACAGCAAAGAAAAGGGCACGAAAGACTATTTTCTACCCGATCCCTGGTCGACGGATCTTATGCCGTACCCAGACGCCCTGCTGCCCTACTATCGTTTCGTGCAACGAAATGTTCAAGAATATACCAATGATCGGATCCCGCTGAGCAAGTCCGACTACATTAAATTCATTTCGTTCATGATTACACACGGGCTATCAGCAAGCAGCGCGATCTCGATTGTCCGGCAATTGTTTTCGGAAAAGAAGACTCGAGGAGGGCGCTGGCGCCGTGCGTTCATCCTGGAGAAGTTGCAATTCGATTTATTCAGCGCGATATATCGCCGCAACAGACCGCTCTTTTCGACCTTTTTTCTGAATAGCACGGCCCACATGCAACACCGGTACTGGCGTTATATGGAGCCCGGTTTATTCACGGCTCCGTCGGCTCAGAAAAAGCAGCTCGAATACGAGTCGTCCATTCTGGAAGGTTACAGGGCTATGGACCATCTTTTGGGGCGGATGCTTGACTTGGTTGGGGATGAAGCGACCGTTGTTCTTTCGACGGGCCTTAGTCAGCAGCCTTGCTTGACATATGAAGAGGCGGGAGGAAAGCGCGGATATCGCCCAAAGGATTTCGCCCAGTTCCTGAGTTTTGCGGGGATTCCGAGCAATTGCCGGGTCGAGCCAGTTATGTCTGAACAATTCTGGCTGCGGTTGGACAATATCGATGACGCTGTGGACGTCGAAGCGAAGCTAGCTGTTTTGAAGGTCGGTGAAGAGCGAGCCCTTTATGCCAAGCGGGATGGCTGCGGAGTGTTCGTTAGCTGTTGTATTCATCACCCCTTGCCAGAAAACGCTGTTCTGCGGGTTAAAGATAGCGAGCGGAGCATGGCTTTCTTTGAGGTCTTCTACGCGTTGGAAGGTGGCAAGAGCGGGATGCACCATCCGGATGGCATACTTTGGATTCGCTATCCTGGTCGATCGCATCAAGTGCATCAGGAGCGAGTGCCGTTAACTTCGGTTGCTCCCACACTTCTGGACATGCTGGGAATCGAGAAACCCGAGTACATGATGGGGGAATCATTACTTCGTATTCCCAACGCGAGGCCCATCGCGAATGAGGCAGCGGATATGGAAGAGCCTGCCGGGAGGCGGGCGTAATTTTTTGCCGTAGACGACTCAACTGGAGGGGGACGTGATAGCGCCTTCCGCATCTGACCTTACCAAGGCGGCGTATTTCGCGAAGACTCCGGTCTTGTAGCGGGGCTGCGGAGGNNTCGCGGATGGCGGCTATGGGGCCGCCTAGAGCGGCTTCTGGAGAGACATGGCCTACCATGAGGCCACGGGTTGCGCCGCTGAATCTTCCATCGGTTAGGAGAGCTACGCTTTCGCCCAGGCCTTCGCCAACGATGGCGGAGCCGGCGACTTGACATCGGCGCGGTCCTCGACAATATCCAGAATCTGTTCCACTACGAGCCCAAAGGAACCGCTATCGCGATTGAGCACCAGTACCTGAAGCGGCGGCGAATCAAGAGATGGAGGAGCCTGCAATGCCAGCAAATGATTGCGCCGCTCTTCGAGCGCAACCGAAAGCCGAATCAAAGGCAAAATCTGACCGCGATACTGCGTGACCCACTGGCTGCCCGACATTTCAATCTGCGATACGGGGAACTCTTCGAGCCGCGCCAGCGTGCTCAACGGGATGGCCATGCGCGAATCGCCCGGCCCGGTGAAAAGCAGAAAAGTTTGTTTCTAGGCGATCGCGCTTGCGCCCTCCGCAGATTTTTCCGCGATGACCCTATAACGCTTCCAGATAGCTCATTGGTTCGGACTAGGCAAATAAGCGAGGCCGACAAGGCCGCTACAAGGAAGATAGTCGATAGTCTTTCAACGCGATCTCTATGTGCCTTCGTTAGACATTTTCTTCCTAAATCTGCAACAAGTTCTCCGGCGCAGGCCTGGAGCACACTTAGTTACACTGCTCTATCTCTAAGGAGCACCCATGTTCAAATCAATCGTCCGCATCCTGGCCATCGTAGGCGCCGTTGTTCTGATCGGAACGTTCGTTGCAATCTTTGCCGTCATCAGCTCGAAGGGCAATGTTCCATCCAAGACAATTCTCGAAGCCAACTTCGAGCATGCTTTGATGGAGGACGTTCCAGACACGCCGACCGCGCGCTTGATGTTGGCCGACAAGCAAACTCTCCGCGATGTAGTCGACGCGATCGACCGCGGAGCTACCGACGATCGCGTCGCCGGCATGATCGCCAAGATCGGCGCCGCTCCTATGGGAATGGCGCAGACGCAAGAGATTCGCGATGCTGTCCTGCGTTTTCGCTCCCACAAGAAATTCGCCGTCGCCTACTCCGAATCCTTCGGTGAGTTCGGGCCCGGCAATGGCGCTTACCACTTGGCAACCGCTTTCGACCATATTTACTTGCAGCCCTCAGGAGACGTTGACCTCACCGGCGTCATGTGAGTGCTCCTGCGTCAGCCTGATTGCCCGATTGACGACCTTACGATTTGCTATTGGCAACCCTGCTGATTGCCCGATCCGTAAGCGTACAATCGAACGTGTGCAACAAACGTGCAGGAAAGTTTACGAATGCGCGAACTGCTTGGCAAACTGCTTGGTAACTCATTGAATCCAAACAGTGTACGTGCCGTCCCGAAATCGAAAACGTTCGACTCCCGCCGCCTCCACCATACTTTTACATTTCGGGTGATTCAGTTCCGCGCCGCTGCGCGGATTTTTTTTGCGCCTATAAATCACAGCGCTGGTAACCCTCATCGCTACCAATCTACTTAGTCGTTATAACTTGCTCATAACCTAGCCGATAACTCAATCGTAACTTGCCAGCTGCTGCGAGCGAGACGCGGCAAGCTGCGTCTCTACAAATATACTTTTGATTACCAAGAGATACTAACTACTTTTTCGACATATCCGGTTCCTGCGGGGAACTTGACTTCGAGATGAGTGGAATCGGGCGAGGCTTCCCCTCCCTCGATATGCAGGTGAGCTTTGGGATCGTTCAGGCGGAGAAATAAAGACTGATGACTTGCGGCAGGAGCAGACAAACGCAAGCGCAGAGAGCGTTGGGACGGTTGCTGCTCGAGAACTTTCAGTTGCGAGGTGATGGAGCCAGCTAACGGGAGCCGGTGATCAATTCCCACTTCGACAGCAGGCAGCGGAATACGCAATTCTCCGTTGGTCGTTGTCGCTCCGGGCGCGCGCGTGCGTAGCTTGACTGCGTTAGATCCTTCGCCGGTCAGACGTATGAAAAGTGCCAAGGCGTTCCTACGCATCTCGATTCCAAGATGCGATTGCCCCAAAGGCACGCCCATAATTTTTGCCTCGGTCCATTGCGCAGGCAAGTTGGGAGTAACGGTCAGGGTGTTTTCGGCTGCGTTCCATTCCAGCCCAAACATTCCGCGCACAGTTGGAGTAACTACCATTGCGGATGACCACAGTTGATGAGAGGTGCTGCGACCGAGCCATCGGTAGAATTGGCCGGAGAGTAACTCAGTTACTGCGCCTAAGTCTTGCGCCCAGGTTAGATCCGCATTTTGCATCAGGTGACTGTAGCCGGAGAGAGTGCGACCACTGCGATACTCGGAAAGCGCAACCCATCCGGTGAAGAGCGGCCACACGCTGCCCTGGTGATAGCTGATGGGATCGTAGAAGCTGACGCTGGGGCTTAGATCGCGCGTGCCCCAATCGGTGGAAAATTCCTGCGATGCCCAGCGGTCGAGCATTGCGCCGGCGCGAGTCAGCTTGAAAGTTCCGTCCCAGTCCGCAACCGCGGGATAGATCGTGGGGCTGGAATCGAGCGTGCCATCGGCATTGCGGCTGAAGGCGTAAAAGTTGGCATCGGGCAGGAAATATTCTTTCTCGATTTGCTGTGCGATGTGCGCAGAACGTTTGCGGGCATCTTCGGCGAGTTGCGCGTGTCCCGTGGAACTTGCAAGTTTTGCAAATGCTGCGCTGGCCTGCTGATCGAGAGCGGCGAGATAGATTTCCTGATGGGGCATTCCGGGAGGCCAGGATTCGACCCAGCCCGAGCCAGCGATGTTTTCGTAAATACCGTCGCCGTCGGAATCGTGGGAACACTCGAACTGCCAGGCTTTGGCAAGCGCGTCCCAGTGCGAATTCAAAAAAGCTACATCGCCGCTGACCTGAAGATAATCGTTTGCCGCCATCAGCAAGAGCGGCGTGGCATCGGATGAGGCGAGCATGTAAGGGAGACTTTTCCAATCCACAATTCCCGCGGTTTGAGACCATTCGTGGATAATCTGCCCGTCAGCAGTTTGGCGTCGCAAAAGAAATTCCAGCTGATCGCGGGTGAGTTGAAAATCGCCGTACGCATTAACGGCGTAGAGAGTCCATAGCGAATCGCGGCCGAAGTACCATCCGAAACCGGGACGGGCGGAATCTCCGGATCCATCAAAACCGGCTACCAGCGCGGTTTCCTGATAACCGGGAGTGACTTGTACTTTCAGCTGGTCGATCGAGACTTGAGCCCACAGGAACGCATCGTCAAATTCTTTGTCTGGAGTCTGGATGGTCAAGTGTTGGGCTAGGAAGTCGGAGTAATATTTTCCGGTTTCCTCATATAGCGACTGCAGCGAATGGCCGAGAGAAGCCAACTTAGTTGCGAGTTGTGCGGTATTCGCGTCCGCAACGGCGTCGGCTGTTGCCATCAAGAGAGGAAAGAGTTTGTTGGCGTCGTGGGCGGGATCGAAATGCAAAACGAATTGCGTGGGATAGGACTTGGCGCGCTCCTGATAGGGAGCCATGATGCCGGGTTCGGCTCCGGGCATTTCGAGGGCTGCCGCATGATCGGGGAAATTCAGATGCAATACATAGAATCCGCCAGTTGGAGTCTTGACCCATTCGGGAGAGCAGCGATCGTCGGACAAAGCGGGCCACATGCGCTTCATCTCCGGGATGAATTGAAAAGTTAGCGTCATGGGGCGCACGGCCTCGACTTCAAAGAATGCCAGAACGCCAGCGCCATCAGGTGCGTTGTGGGGCGCGAAGAGAATTTCTCTTACGGTGAAATTCGCGTGCGCGAAAGTGATGGTGGTGTGATCGGGACGCACTTCGATCACGGCAGAGTGATCGTTTACATCGATGGGGACGGAATAGTCCTGCATCTCGGCGGTGATACGAAGATTGGCGAAAATTTTCCAGGGATAAATCCAAGCTTCGAAGGACCCATCTTGCTGGCCGAGGATGGCGCCGCGCGGGCCGATCACGGTAAAGGGCTTCGACGGCACGGTTTCTCGAATGATCTTTAGAGGCGCGCTCTCTTCGAAGGGAAATTTCGCGAGAACGGGAGACTGGTCGCTGGCCGGATTATTGAGTTGAGCGGTGGCTACGAAACTGAAAAGCAAAAGCAGAGGCAATGCGAAGAAAGGTGGCCTCATTAACTCTCCTAACGGGTGGCGCGACAGGCAAAGCATGGCGCTGGTTAATTCGAAGCGGCTGTCGATGACGCTGCCTCTGAAAGCTGTTTTATTTTCTCCGGCGGAAGCGAATGCAGCAGCTCGACAAAGACGCCGTTTGTCCAGCCAAATCCAATTACATTCGCGGCATAGCCAACCTTTACATTCGTCTCTGAAGAGCGGGTTACAACGTTATATTTTTCACGAATGGTTTTATCACGCTGAAAGTTTTCCAGGACTGTCGAAAGAAATTCAGCAGAGACGCGATCCGCTTCTACGTTGTGTCCGTAGCGGCGCATACCTTCGACAGCGAGCAACTGGAGCGGCGCCCAGCCAAAAGGAAAATCCCACTGGCCTTGAGACTCTTGCAGGCTGGTGACGATTCCGCCCGCTTTTTCGAACGAACTCAAATTTTTCATCACAGCGGCTGCCTGCTCATTCGTCGCCAGCCCAGCCCACAGCGGATAAAACGTGGTGGCAAAGCGATAAGTTGACTGTTGCTGACTATCGAAGTTGAAATCAAAAAAGAGACCTTGCCGATCGTCCCATAGATATTTGTGTATTGCTTGCTGGCGAGCTTCCGCGAGTTTTTTCCATCGCGCGACGTCGGCTTCCCTGCCTAACAAGCGGCTCATTTCTTCCAAGTCGCGTTCGGTCTTAAATAGAAGGCTGTTCAAGCATACCGGAGCATAGTGATGAGTGGCAGCGCCATAAGATCCGAAGCGGAATGAGATATCGAATCCCGACTCTCGCATGGAGCGATCGCCTTTGTAATAATCCGGCTTCAATTTGATGAGGCTTGGAGCTTCGCACGACGACTCGGATTGACCCGTAGATTGACCCGTACTGCAAACTCGCACCGAGTAAGGCGAGCCGGAAGCTCTGCCGCCTGGGACATTGGAATCTTCGGCCTCATAAGTGGGAATTGTCGGGTGCAGTAAAAAATATTCGACCACTTGGCGATAGATATCGTTCTCGTCTTGTAGAGCCTCGGTTGCAGGGCCATCGCCGAAATCATAATAGCGCGAAAGCCCGGTATCGCCTGCTAGATGCGGAGTGCGCGTCCACATGGCATGGTCGCGTTCAACGTAGGGATAGGCGGTTATCAGCCAGGCTTTGTCATCTTTTCCGGCGGCTTTTTGCGCCTCATGAACAGCCATCACCATGGAGCTGAGAAATGGAGGCTGCGATCGCGTCAGATAGTAAGTGCGATTCGCATTGAGCAGGGCGCCGTAGTGTTCGATCTCAAAGAAAAAGTTTTCGACCATGCCGCGCGCCAGATCCAGTCGTCCGTCGCGTAAGAGGCCGCGGATAATGAAATAGCTATCCCATCCGTACATTTCGTTGAAGCGGCCGCCGGGAACAACGTATTTATTTTTGAGATAGAGCAGGCCTGGCGGTTGAAGGGACTCGACATCGGTGGTCCCCAGCGCGTGAATGACTTTCGGCAAATGCTCGATCTTGACCGCACAGTCACGCTGTAATCGGTCGAGATCGCTGGGCTGAGGAAATTCAGCGGGGAGATAAAGCACGGGCGCTGAGGAGAGCTTGGTGTCGGACATGGCGCCACAAGAGTTGGTGGAGCGTGTGAGGGAATCCCAGCCGGTATGAATGTACTCGAGAATGGCGTTGAGATTTGCATCCTGAAACTGGGTTGGCTGCGGTGCAATAGGAGGTGGGGATTGCGCGAACGCGGCAACGGAAAGAACGGCGAGAAGCGCCGCGGACAAAAACTTATTTATCTTTAATCTTATTTTTATTGTTGTCTTTATTTGTGTCTTTGCAACGACGATTTGGCGTTCACGTCGCGATGTAGTCAGCCAAGATTCCTGCACCTCGTCCCTCCTAGGCAGTTACGATAGCAAGAATCCTGGCCGAACTAAGATCATCTACCGCGGCAAGCTTCCCTCGTTAGTCAACTTCTGGTGCTGCGACTTGACTAGAAATCAAGCCGCAGTGCGAACTGCAGGCGGCGCATCGAAGTGCCATCCTGCGATCCGACGGTGCTTGTGATTAAGCCAGCCCCAGAATTTTGGCAATCCACGCAGCTATTCGGCTGACCGAGGTTCACCTTATTGAAGAGGTTAAACGCGTCGGCGCGGAAACTTAGCGCGACTCTTTCGGTAATCGGAAATTTCTTCGCAATGGAGAGATCGGTGTTCACCAATCCCGGCCCATAAAGCGAGTCGCGATGGATGTTGCCGAAGGTCCCTACCGCAGGAAGTGCATAAGGTCCAAAGGTTGTGGGGCAAGCACCTGCGGATCCACCGGGCCCGCAGTTATTGCCACCTAACACGTACGGAGACGGAGTGAAGTAAGGAACAGAATCCGTCACCGGATCAAATTTGCCAGCACCTAAATTGAAGTTCGAACCAATCGCACTGGGACGGCAAATTCCCAAATCATTCGTAGAGGCGCAGTTGCCGTTGAGCCCGGGCGTGAACGGCAAACCGGATTCAACCGTCACCGTACCATTGAGTGCATATCCGCCAATCAGGTAATCGAGGGCGCGCGATGAATTGCCTCCGAACGCTTTGCCTTTGCCGAATGGTAGATCCCAGTTGCCGGCCAGAACGAAAGCATTCGGGCGATTGTAGTAGCTCGCGCCATATCCAATCTTCGGATCGATACCGAAGTAATAGGATTCATGCGACATGGCGCGAGACCATGTGTAGTGGGACAGGAACTGGAAGCCGTGGCTGAAGCGCTTCTCCAGTTTTACCTGTAAAGCGTTATAGCTGCTGGTCGCTTGGTTTGCGTTGTAGCGGAGGCTTTGCGTCCACCCGAACGCTGCGCCATATTTAACACCAAGCGCTTGGGCGTCTCCATTGAAGAAAGGCTGCCTATCGTTATAGGTGAACAGAGCGCCTGGGTTCGCGGGATTGGGGTTGATTGTGTTGACTTGATCGAATCCGGCGATGGTAGCCTGGTTTGGATCGAATTGATTCGAGGAGTCGAACATATTGTGGATGCCGTGGCTACCCACATATGCAATCTGCAGAGCCGTGCTCTTATTAATTTCCTGCTGGATGGTTAAGTTCCACGCGTCTAGCGTTGGCAGGCGCACGGTAAGAGGACGGGTGGGAACGCCAATTC
The DNA here is from genome assembly GCA_003135495.1 of Acidobacteriaceae bacterium. Taxonomy (GTDB): domain Bacteria; phylum Acidobacteriota; class Terriglobia; order Terriglobales; family Acidobacteriaceae; genus Acidiflorens. The sequence continues at coordinate 15,522 of PLBX01000234.1, forward strand.
CGTCGGGCAAGGGATAGTTTCCGCTGGCGGGTATCGGAGCAAATGTATAAGCCGGTGGGCCGCTGGCCAAGTTAAACGAAGGATTAAATTGGCCCGGATTCAGATTTTGCGAAACTTGTACCGGGTAAGTAAACGAGAGGACTTCTCCGAACGTATCTCCTGACCAGCCTTGACCGTAAACCCGCCCGAAGCCAGCCCGTACCACGGTATTCGGATGCACCTGCCAGCTGAAACCGACTCTCGGCGCGAGCTTCGTGTAGCTCATCTTTACGTTGAGAGAGTCATTGTAGGGCCCGTATCCCGCGATGCGGACATTGCCGGTATTAAGGTCTAGCAGGCCACCTTGTCCCTTTCCATCCGCTGCCTCTGGGAAGTACATTTCCCAGCGCAAGCCGTAGCTGATCGTCAGGGTGTTCGTGGCACGCCACTGATCCTGCGCATAATA
>PLBX01000542.1:0-238 GCA_003135495.1 Acidobacteriaceae bacterium
GATGCCTACTACTTTTGCGTGGGAGGCGCTCTCGGCCTGCATCAGGCGACAGCTCGGCCCGTCGGATATCGCTGCCTTGCGACTGAAGTTCCAGAGGCGATCGAGAGATTGCTTCGGGAATATCTGAATACGCGTGAGCCCAGTGAAAACCTGCGGCAGTTTTTTGCCCGGCACACTGATACCGAGTTGCGCGAACTTCTGGCTGGGGCAGTGGTGGACGCGGTGGCACGGGATGCAA